>JAIRRR010000309.1 GCA_031255875.1 Treponema sp. | reverse complement strand
GTCCACAAAGTCGGTTACTTTGCGGACAGACCTTGCATTTTCTCGCCCAAGGGCTGCGAAAATGCGGTTTTCAAGGGTGTCTGTCCATAATGTGTCTACATTATGGACAGACTCTAATTACTGAAATTTCAAATTGACCATTGTGCTTTAGTGGGGTTAAAATGGAGGTATCGTGACGAAGCCAAAGATCGCTGCGGCGCCCTCTATACGGCGGCTGCCGTCTTATCTGCACATTATAAAGCAATTGCAGCGGGAAGGGGACGATTATATATCCGGGACCGTTATAGCCCAGGAACTTAACCTGGAGCCTATTCAGGTGCGCAAGGATGTGGCCCTTACCGGTATTACGGGCAAGCCGAAGAAGGGTTACCTTATCTCCGCCCTGATCACCGCGATCGAGCGGTTCCTGTGCTGGGATCTGATTCAGGACGCGGTCCTGGTGGGCGCGGGCAATCTGGGGACCGCCCTTATCGGCCATAGGGAATTCCAAATTCACGGGCTTAATATTGTGGCCGCTTTTGACAGAAACCCCCAGAAATACGGGGTTTCGATCCGCGGGGTGACGGTGCTGCCGGCGGACACTATGGAAATCCAGATACGCAGCTTCGGCGTGAAGATCGCCATACTGACGGTCCCGTCCTCATCCGCCCAGGAAACTGCGGATACCCTTGTCCGCGCGGGCATCGAGGGAATATGGAACTTTACCAATGTCAAGCTGAAAGTCCCGGATAATGTGGTGGTCCAGAAAGAGGATCTTTCGTCGGGCTACGCGATGCTCTGCGTGGCCATGAACGTAGTCCGGGAAAGCCGGAATGGGTGAGGGGGCCGGGGAGGAAGCCGCCCCGGAGCCGGAAAAAACTGACGCCCAGGCGGAAATGCTCGCGAACCGGCTCCGCAAGCGCCGGAGCCATCTGCGCAAGTGGGCCCGCCGTACCGGGGCCGGCCTGTACCGGCTCTACGATCGCGATATTCCCGAAATACCCCTGGTCCTTGACTGGTACGGGGACGCGGTTTGCGGGGCGCTTTACAAACGGCCCTACGAAAAAGACGGGGCCGGGGAGAGGCTCTGGCTTTCGGCGATGCGGGGCGCTGTATCGGCGGCGCTCGAAATTCCCGGGGATTGTATTGTCCTTAAGGAGCGGGGCCGCCAGCGGGGGAACGCCCAATACGGCCCGGCCGGGCATCGGCGCTTCCTCCGCGATGTCCGGGAAGGGGGCCTGAATTTCCGGGTGAATCTTTCGGACTACCTGGACACGGGCCTTTTCCCGGACCGCCGCCTGCTCCGCGCCGAAATCCGGAAAGAGGCCGGGGGAAAGCGGGTGCTCAACCTCTTTGCCTATACCTGCGCTTTCTCGGTTTACGCGGCGGCCGGGGGCGCGGAATCTGTTGATTCGGTGGATCTTTCCCGCGCGTACCTGGACTGGGGCAGGCTGAATTTCGAACTCAACGGCTTTAAGGGGGAGGGGGCTGATCCCCGGGATCTCGGCGCGGGGGCCGCTGCCCGGGCAAGCCTGCCGTCTTTCCGTTTTGTCAGGGCGGACGCGCTGCGCTTCCTCCCGGAGGCGAAAAAGGCGGCTCTCCGCTGGGATATTATCGTCCTGGACCCGCCCACGTTTTCCAATTCCAAAAAGATGCAGGGCTTTCTGGATATAAAGCGGGATTACTGCGGGCTTGTCCGGGAATGCCTTGGCCTGCTCGCGCCGAAGGGGAAGCTGTTCTTCAGCGTTAACGCCCGTTCCTTTAAGTTCGACGGGAGCGCCTTTCCGGAGGCGGAAGTTACGGACCTGACGGAAAGGCTGCGCGACGAGGATTTCCGGGGGAAGCGCGTCCCGGCCTGCTGGAGTTTTGCCAAGCCTTAGCAGGCTGCTGCGCTAAAATGCCGGACAGTTTGGTCCCGGTAAGCTATTACCCTTCTTTGCGGACGAAGGCGTCCCGGTAGCCGGACGCTTTGAAACGCTGCAACAGCGCGCCGCTTTCCCCCAAATTTACCGGGCCTATGAGGATGCGGTACAGGGGGTTTTCGGCCCCGCCGCTCTCCTGTACTGCCAGGGGGTAGACGGTGCCTATCCGTGAAAGCTCCGTTTCCACAAGCTCGGGAAGGGTGTACGCCGCCAACTGGAGGTAGTATTTCCCCCTTTCCAGGCCGCTTATCACCGGGACGGAAAACGCGGACCTCCCGCCGGCAGAGGCCGGGATCCGGGGGGCTGTTTCCGCAGGAGGAGGCGGCGCTTGCGCGATGGGCGGGGCCGCAGGGGCGGACGCGGGCGGGGCCGGGCTTGCCTCCACAATAGTTACCTCGGTAATGATTTGCGGGGCGGGAGGGGCGGCCCTTTCGATCGGGGGGGCCAGGGGCTGCATGACCGGATCGGCCTGGACAGCGGCCGCAGGGGGCCGGTCCCCGATTGGCGGGATGACGTACTCTTCAAGAACGGATTGCCCGGCATAGGTCTCCCCGGGCCCCCTGAGCGGGGGTATCTCGGCTTCGGGCGGGAGTCCCTGGTAGGAAGATTCCGGGGGCCGCTGTTCGGCGGGGATCAGGGCGAACGCAGCCGGGGGCTGGGCCGGAGCGGCGGGCGACGCGGACGCGACCAGAGGCGCCGGAGCCGCCGGCCTTTGGGGACTCAGCTCCGGTTCAAGCCTTTCCGGCGCCTGTTCGGCGGGATAGGCCGTGTTGGCTGCGCTGGAGACGATCACGGGCTCGGGCGTATAACCGTAGACGCCCGGCGCGGTGGCGGAGTCGGCTGCCCGCGCCGGAACAGGGGCGCTTTCGTTCCGGATTGAGTCGTCCTTTGCCTTTTCCTGTGCGGACAAATAAGAGTCGGGAATGTCCACAATGGCTACTGCGGCGGGATTGGGCGCTATGGGCCGCCGGGGAGAGGCCGTATCAGCGGCGGCATCCCCGCCGCTTTCCCCTGCGGCATCCCTTTCAATCTCGTCGGCGGCCTGTTTCAGGTCGAAGCCCGAATTTCTGGCGGCCGCGATGGCGGCGGCGGGGTCAAAGTCGGGATCTCCCGAAGTGTCGAGTTCATCCGGAAACCGGGAAAAGCCCACGGGTTCCGAGGGCATGGTCATGCGGATACGGCCGATAAACCTGGAATGGAGCCCGATAGCGCCGGCGGCGTCCTTGGACAGAATTGCCAGCAGGCCCGGCGAATCCAGCCCCGAGGCTACAATTACCCGGATGGTCTGGCTGGTCTCCAGATTGGTAACATCCACAACGGTGTTCCGGGGAAAGGACTTGGTCGCCACATAATAGCCTTCTTCGGGCAGTTCCCCGTTGAGGCTGACCGATGCGGCCCCTTCCCATACGGAAGCGCCCGCGCTGAGAAACGCGGCGAGTACCACAAAACCAAAGAACGCGATTCTTTTCATTGTTGATTCACTCCAAATAGGGAAGTATCTTCATCCCGGCCCGCTTGGCGCTGATGAAATCATCCCCGAACCGGGTGTTTGCGGAGCCCGCGAATTTTTCCTCCCTGACAAACCGGAAAGGGTTCATCTTAAAAAGCCTGATGGATACCTGTTTCGGCCTGGGCGCCGGGGAAGCGCTTGACGCGCTGATTTCCTGGTAATCCAGCAGGGCCAGGACGAAGTATTCAGCGCCGCTGGCGTCTGCCTCGGAGAGAGTCCCGGCGGCCTCGTCGGGGAGCTGTTTCGAGGGAGTCGCGGCCAGCCGCAAAACAGGCGCGTTGCTTACGATATGGCCGGCGTCGAAAAACACGTCGAGCAGGCCGCTTTCCCAGAAATTGCTGTACTCGGAAACGCCCTGCTCCTCCGGAAGCCCGGTTTCCGCCACCACGAAAGACACGGTATAAGCCGAAGCCGGAACAAGCGCCGCGAGTGAAATAAAAGCCAACATCAAAAATAACCTGACAGAACCCATGGTCCCTCCCCGATAGAATAGTCCTGGGTTTATTATCGGAAAAACAGGGGATGAAGATAAATTTAATGTCGGCTTTATAGTTCCAGTTCCAGCTGCCCGCTTTGCAGGGCGTCGCGGTTCCTCCCCTTCTGGGGGAATATTTCGCGGCGCCAGCCCAGGGCGGCGGCGATGGAACGGACGACCGGGAGCACCTGGGAATCGGTGTAGTGGTCGTAGTCAAAGGGGGCGTGGGAAAGGGCCTCGCCGTTTTCACCGGCGCTGGGCTCGGGGCCGTTCACGGTCCAGACAAATTCCACGGTCCCGCGCTTCCCCTTCCAGCCGAGGGCGCGGGCCGCCTTTACCTGGGGAGGGGTCGCGGCGGTGTAGGCCTCGGGCGGCCGGGAGAGGCGCTTGCGGTACGCAAGCTCGGCGTCCAGTTTTCCGGCCCGCAGCTGGCCGAGTATGTCCGTGACGCGCCTTATGTACTCGTCCTCGCCCGTCCCCTTGAAAACCAATTCCAGCAGCTCCACCTGAACGCGCCGCGCAAGGGGCGTGGAATCGCTGCGCACGGCCTCCATTCCCTTTACCTCGACTACCGGGGCGCCCCCCTCCGTAAGAAGGTAGCCCCCGTAGCCTTTGGCCCTGCCGCGGGCCTCGCCCTGGTCGTGGACGGTGCGCAGCGGCGGGATGAGGAAACGGCGGTAGGCTTTTTCGTAGCGCAGTTCGATGCAGGATTCCAGGCCGTATTCCTTCTTTATCTCCTGGGCAAGGGCGAGGTTGAGCTCCCCCGCCAGGGCCGCGCCGTGTTCCCGGAATTCGCCCCAGGCCGCGCCGTCCCCCAGGCCGGTTTCCACAAAAAGCGAATCCGTGTCCCCGTACAGGACGCGGTAGCCCTTTCCGGTAAACCAGTCCCGGGAAAAGTAGAGCCATTTCCTGGCGAACGAGGTTATGGCCCCGGCAAGCTCGGTACGGCCGTAACGGCAGGACGCGGTTCCCAGGACGCCGTAAAAGCTGTTCATCAGTATTTTATACACAAACGCCGCAGTCTCGTCCCCCGCGTCAAGGGCCTTCCGCCGGGCGGCAAAATACCCGGAGATAAGTTCCGGCAAAACGCCCGGCTCCCTGGCAAAAGCGGCCCCGTTCGGCGCGACGACAGCGCCGGCCGGGCGCAGCGCCGCCCTCTCGTGGGCCAGCGGGTCGATATTAAAAGTACGGATGATTGTCGGGTAGAGGCTGCGGAAGTCAAAGACAGCCACATTGGGGAAAAAGCCGGGCAGGGGATCGAGCACGGTCCCGCCTGCCGCCCCGGAAACATCCCGGCCCCGGGCATCGGCCGGCGGCGGCGCGATTGAGCGCCTGCGCAGTTCGAGGGCGTAGATCCGCTCGAAGCTCGCCACGCTGGTCCAGGCCTTGTCAAGGGAAACTCCGGTAAGGCTCGCCCGCTCCATGGTCAGGCTGAAAAGGCCCGTCCTGGCGAGTATCCTGAGCGCCAGTTCCGCGTCCCGGCAGCAGTACCGGCCGAAAGCCTCGGGATCGGCGGCGTAGAGCCTGTCCAGTTCCTGTATTTTCCTGCTTCCCCTCAGGGCGACGGTTTTCCCCTCGCCAAGAATGGCCCGGGCCACGGTTTCCAGGGTAAAATCCGCGTAGCCGCCCGGGCCCCAGCCCCGGGGGCCTGAACGGGTGATGCGCAGGGCGTCAACCACCTGCCGGCCCGGGACCAGCGCTGCGGCGGAACGCCTGCGCCAGGACCAGCCTGCCTCCCCGGCAAAGAACTTCGCCCGCTCCCCCGCCCTGCCCAGGGCAAAGGGCACCCCCAGTTTTTCACAGCGGGCGGCAAGACAGGGAAAATCAAAATCCAGAAAATTCCAGCCGGTAAGCAGGTCCGGGTCCAGCCCCCGGATATCCCGTACAAACGCCTCCAGCAGGGAACGTTCGTCCCCGTGCCGGTAAACCGGCACGCCGCCGCCCGCCTCCCCGGGCCTGCCGATGGGCCGCGCCTCCGGCCCCGCGCCGGCCGGTTCCGGCGCCAGTACGCGGACACGGCCCGAAAACGCGGCGAAATTCGAATCGGCAAGGCTTATCCCCACAGCGCGGATGGAGTTGTCGCGGGTATCGGTCTCAATATCCACAGAGGCGATCTTCAGGGCCGCCTTTTCCGGCCCGCCGGCCGGCAGCAGTTCCGCATCGGTGAACACCAGGTCCA
>JAIRRR010000198.1 GCA_031255875.1 Treponema sp. | reverse complement strand
GGGTTATCAATAGTAGGGGGAGGGCAGATAACCAGGACTTTGGGCGCGGCGCCGTCCGGCCCGAAACCGGAAAGCCTGACCGCCTCGACAAGGCGCCTCACCCCCAGGGCAATATCCGGCGCGGTGGGGCTGAACCGGGGCTTCAGGTCATTGGTCCCCAGCATGATCACGACAAGGTCAATGGGGTGATGGCTTTCCAGAATGGGGATAAGCTGCCGGAACCCGTTCTTGTCCCCTTCGATCGGATCTTCCCGCGTGGTGGTCCTGCCGTTCTGCCCCTCCTCCTCGACCCAGTAAGCGGGATCGTCCGGGGGGCACCCTTCGTTGAGCAGGCGCTTGAGCGCCATGGGCCACCGGGTCTTGTGATCGTAGCGCCCGGTATTAATGCCGGGGATGTACCCGTAGGTATTGGAATCGCCGTAACAGAGCACCGTCTTCATATATTTCTCCTTGACGCAAGATTTAGGGGACAGGCATAACTCCCCCGCCTCATAATTTATAGGGCTTAAACTGGGCCTTGTAAAGGTCGGCGTAGAGGCCCCCTTCCGCGAGCAGTTCCTCGTGCCTGCCCTGTTGCAGGATTCCCCGGTCGCCCAGCACGACGATGCTGTCGGCGTTTCTGATTGTGGAAAGGCGGTGGGCAATGATAAGGGTGGTGCGCCCCTGCGACAGCTTCTCCAGCGCCCGCTGTATTTTCTGTTCCGTGGCGGTGTCGAGGGCGCTGGTGGCCTCATCCAGGATAAGGATGGGCGGGTTTTTGAGGAATATGCGGGCAATGGAGACCCGCTGCTTCTGGCCGCCGGAAAGTTTTATCCCGCGCTCGCCTACCGGGGTGCCGTAACCCGCAGGCATCCTGAGTATGTCCTCGTGGATCTCGGCCTGTTTTGCCGCCCCGGCAATTTCGCTTTCCGTCGCGCCTATTTTGCCGTAGCCGATATTCTCCCCGATTGTCCCGGCAAAGAGAAAGACCTCCTGCTGGACAATGCCTATGTTCCCGCGCAGGGACAGCAGGGTAAAATCCCGTATGTCAACCCCGTCGACAGTAATACTGCCGTCGCTGATCTCGTAGAACCGGGGGAGCAGATGGCAGAGGGTGGTTTTGCCGCCCCCGGAAGGGCCTACCAGGGCGGTCGTGCTCCCCGCAGGAACCGTCAGGCTGATATGATCAAGAACGTAGTGTTTCTGTTTCTGGCCGGGCGCGCTGCCCGCGTCCCGCGTTCTTTTGAGGTAAGAAAAAGTTACATCGTTGTAACTGATGCCGCCCCGCACGTTTTCCAGCCTGGCGGCGCCTTCCCTGTCGGTAATGTCGCTCTCCATCCGCATAATTTCAAGGAACCTGACAAAGCCCGCCATGCCGGTGGTAAACTGCTCCACGAAATTCTGGAGCCGCCTTATCGGCTGCAAAAAAGCGGCGACAAAGAGATTGCAGGCGACAAGATCGGCCAGATTCATCCTGCCCTGCATGATAAGGAATCCGCCTGCGGCGATAACCGTCACCGTAAGGATGGAATTCATAAATTCTATTCTGCTGTGGAAAAAGGCCATCGCGCGGTAATAGCCTTTCCGGGCAAGTTTGAAACGCTCGTTCCCGGCGGAAAATTTTTCCGCCTCGTAGCCTTCGTTGGCAAAGGCCTTGGCGACCCGGGCCCCCGAGATGCTCGACTCGAGGGACGCGTTGATCTCCGCAGTCCGCTCCTTTACCTTTCGGGAAGCCGCCATAAGGCGCCTGCGGGAAAAGGCGGTGTGGATTACGAACAGCGGGATCATCACCGCGAGGATCAGCGCCAGTTCCCAGCGTATCGTTACGATGAGGATGAACGAGCCGGAGAGAGTCAGCACGGAAATGAAGAGGTCCTCCGGCCCGTGGTGGGCCAGCTCGGTTATTTCAAACAGATCCGTGGTAACCCGGGACATGATATGTCCGGTACGGTGGTTGTCGTAGAACGAGAACGGCAGCTCCTGCAAGTGGCTGAAAAGATCCCGCCGCATGTCCGCCTCAATATAGGTTCCCACCGTATGGCCCCAGTAGGTAACGAAGAAGGAAAAACCCAGCCTGAGTATATAGATGAACACCATAAGGGCCACCACGTACACAAAGAGGCGCAGCAGGTTTTGGCCCAGGAGTTTTTCCAGTGTGTACCTGGTAAGCATGGGGAAGATCAGGTCTGCGGCGGAAATGAGCATGGCGCAGAACATATCCGCCGCGAAAAGTTTCCAGTGGGGCCGGTAGTAAGAAGCGAAGACCCCGAGAGCGGGGCCGTTGAAATTCCGTTTGGTTTGGCGCGGCATATTTTCGCCGGACGGCACTGGGGCGCGGACGCCGGCCGTGCTCCGGCCCGAACCCATTATACCGGAGGCCGGGCCTTGATTTCAACGCGCCTTTGAGCGATCCTTAATACACAAATACACACAGAAGAATCTACAGATTTAAGGAGGAAAGCCCGTGAAAACGCTCATCGCGTATTATACTTACGAGGGGAACTGCCGCTTTATCGCCCGGGAAATCAAAGCCGCCCTTGACGCCGACGTTCTCGAAATCGAAACCCTGGACACCAAAAGACGGCAGGGCCTCGCCAAGTACTGGTGGGGCGGCAGGCAGGTCTTCTCCCATGCCGAGCCCGGGCTCAAGCCCTTTTCCGTTGATATAAACGCCTACGGGCTTGTCGTTCTCGGCTGCCCGGTCTGGGCCGGCTCGCCGGCACCGGCGCTTTGCAGCTTTATTTCGCAGGCCGGGATCCGGGACAAGCGCGTCGCCCTGTTCCTCTGCCACGGCGGGGGGAAAGGCGACGCTTTCGGGAAACTCAGGAAGCGGCTCCAGGGCAACACCTTTGCCGGCGAAATCGACTTCCGCAGCCCCCTGCGGGGCGATCGGGAAGCGGCCGCGGCCGCCGCCCGGGAATGGGCCAAAACCCTGGGCTAAGGCCCGCCTATCCCGAAACCACCTGTCCCGGGCCCGCCTAGCCCGCGCCGGTAATAACGCCGCCGCCCACCACCGCGTCCCCGTCGTAGAGCACCACCGCCTGCCCCGGGGTAACCGCCCGCTGCCCCCGGTCGAATTCCACGCGGAGGCTGTCGCTCCCGGTCTGCCAGGCGGTCCCCCCCTGTTCCTCCTCCTGGTACCGGGTCTTTACCAGCACCCGCGTCGGCCTTTCAAGGGTTTCGCAGGCGATAAGGTTGATGCTGCCCGCAACCAGCGATTTCGTGTAAAGCGATTCCTCCGGCCCCAGGGTAACGGTATTGTCCGCCGAGGATTTCGCGGCCACGTACACCCGCCCGTTCCGCGCCACGCCCAGGCCGCGCCTCTGGCCTATGGTATAGCGGATAAGGCCTTGGTGCCTCCCCAGCACGTTTCCCGCAGAATCGATAATATCGCCCGGTTCCGCCGCCCTGCCCGTGTACCGCTCGATAAAAGCCGCGTAGTCCCGGTCCGGGACAAAACAGATGTCCTGGCTCTCGCGCTTTCGCGCGTTGACAAACCCCTCCCGCCCGGCGATTTCCCGCACCTCGCCCTTGGTAAGCCCCCCCAGGGGGAATCGGGCGGCGGCAAGCTGCTCCTGGGTAGAGGCGTAAAGCACGTAGCTCTGGTCTTTATTGGCGTCAAGGGATTTTCGCAGGATATACCGGGAGCCGGATTTTTCCACGCGGGCGTAATGGCCGGTAACAATGGCGTCAAAGCCCAGCTCCCGCGCCTTCCGGAGCAGCCCCGGAAATTTGATATAACGGTTGCAGTCTATACAGGGGTTGGGGGTAGAGCCTTTTTCGTATACTTCGACAAAGCGCCCGATAACCTCCCGGCTAAAGTCCTCCGTAAAGTTGAGCACGTA
This sequence comes from Treponema sp., assembly GCA_031255875.1. Lineage (GTDB taxonomy): Bacteria > Spirochaetota > Spirochaetia > Treponematales > Breznakiellaceae > JAIRRR01. The sequence goes on along the minus strand of JAIRRR010000198.1, from coordinate 1,476 downwards.
GTGGGGCATGCCCAGCCGGTACGCGACATCCCGGGCGTCGTTCACGTCCTCCAGGGAACAGCAGTTCCTGGGGGCCCGGGCAGAAACGCCGCCGGGAAGGCCGCAGGCTTTCCCCCTGCCCGCGCCGTCAAGCGAGAAGAGCTTGAAAGTAACGCCGGCACAGCTATAGCCCCCCTCCTTCATAAGGAAAGCCGCGACAGAACTGTCCACCCCGCCCGACATGGCGACAAGCGCTCTGCCCGGCAACTACTTTACCGACTCCATAGCCCTGCCCACGGACTCTTCGCAGGAACGCATGGCGAGTATCGTCTTTTCGATGAGCGTGTCCAGCTCCCAGCCGAGCATGGCGGCCCCCTTCTCAATTACCGGGCGGGAACAGCCCGCGGCGAAGCTGGGGACCTTGTACTTCTTCTTTACCGATTTAACTTCCAGGTCCCGGGTGCTCTTTGACGGCCGGATAATCGCGGTCGCCCAGATAAGGCCGGTAAGCTCGTCGCAGGCGTAGAGCACCTTTTCCATGCGGTGCTCCGGCCTGACATCGGCGGCAAGCTCGAACCCGTGGCTGACCACCGCGCGGATCAGGTCCTCCCCCGCGCCGCCCGCGCGCAGCAGCTCCGGCGCTTTCCTGCAATGCTCGCCGGGGAATTCCTCGAAGTCAATGTCGTGCAGAAGGCCCGCGATGCCCCAGTATTCCTCGTCCCCGGCAAAACCCTGGTCCGCGGCGTACCACCGCATCACCCCCTCCACCGTAAGCGCGTGCTGGATATGGAAAGGGTCCTTGTTGTACTTCCTGAAAAGCTCCCAGGCCGCGTCCCTGGAGATGCGCCCCCCGGCCACTAGTAATTGGCCGCCTTAATCCAGAAATAGCCCTTCGGGTGCTTGCACACCGGGCAGACATCCGGCGCCTTCCTGCCGATGATAATATGGCCGCAGTTGGAGCACTGCCAGACCTGGTCGCCGTCCCTGGAGAAGACCATGCCGTCCCGGAGATTGGCGAGCAGTTTCTTGTACCGCTCCTCGTGCTCCTTCTCGATAGCGCCCACCATCTTAAAAAGGGCGGAAATATCCTTAAAGCCCTCTTCCTCGGCGGTTTTGGCAAAGCCGTCGTACATATCGGTCCACTCGTAGTTTTCGCCGTCGGCCGCGTCCTTCAGGTTGACCGCAGTCTCGGGCACGTCGTTCCCGTGGAGCAGTTTGAACCAGATTTTAGCGTGTTCTTTCTCGTTCTCGGCGGTTTCGCGGAAGATCGCCCCTATCTGGTTATAACCTTCCTTCTCGGCCTTCGACGCATAGTAAGTGTATTTGTTCCGCGCCTGGGATTCCCCCGCAAAGGCCGCCTGCAGATTCGCCTCGGTTTTCGATCCTTTCAGTTCCGGCATAGTAACCTCCTGGAATATCATTGTACTGTCTTTTAAGTGTAGGCATTTTACCGGCCGGTTTCAATAGCGGATAAGGGGGGCCTGTTACCGGACGGGC
>JAIRRR010000138.1 GCA_031255875.1 Treponema sp. | reverse complement strand
TCCCTTTTCGCGGGCAGGCTGGACGGGCCGCCCCTTGAGTTCTGGGCGCTCCGGGCGGATCTAAACGAACCGGGGCTTTCCGTGGTGGTAAACGGCCCGGAGCCGGTAAACGGCGTTTTCCGGGAGAACCACATGCCCGCCGGTTCCGTCTCGCATTTCACGGAGCGCTACGGCTGCGTCGCGGGGATTAACACCAGCCCCTTTAGCCCGGTTTCGGCAAAAACCGGGCAGGACAGGTTTATCGACGGGATCGCGGTTTCGCGTGGCGTCCTGGTCGCCCGCCCCAACCCCCGCTTCGACGCGCTGGTGTTTTACGCGGACGGCGGCGGGGAAACGGGCGAAGGCAGCGCCGCCCTGCCCGCGCGGAAAAAAGCCGCCATCGTCCCCCAGGCGGAGCTTGCCGCCGCGTTACAGCGGGGCACGGGTTTAAGCGGCATCGAAAACGCGGCGGGCGGCTTCCGGATCGTGCTTTGGAACGGGGCCCCGACCAGGCGCGTGCTGGACCAGGCCGCCGGGGGCAAAGCCCCAAGGCATCCCCGGAGCGCGGCCGGGCTTTCCGCCGGCGGGGACATCCTCTACCTCCTCGCCGTTGACGGAAGGAGGCCCGCCAGCGCCGGCGTTACCGAAGCGGAACTCGCCCTAATACTGAAACAGCTCGGCGCTTACGACGGCCTTAACTTTGACGGCGGCGGCTCGACTTCCCTGGCGCTGCGCTCCCTGCGGCCGGAACGCGGGAAACCCTACGGCAGGGCCAGGCCGGTAAACATCCCCATCCACAAGCGGATCCCCGGCTGGGAACGCGCCGTGGCAAGCTGCCTGGGGATCAGGCTGGGCGGGGAACAGGCCGCCGCTCACTCCAGCCCGGAAATACGGTAGCCCTGGGGAGCAAGCTCCTCCCAGGCGGAAGGCTCGATCACGTCCTTGTCTATGCGCAGGTACAGTTCCGGTTCGTACCCCGCCCGGGGGTAGAGCAGGTTGCGCGAGTTAAGGTAGGCGAGGTTGATTCCGGGCGTGGAGAATTCCCCCGCGCCGGAACGGATCATGGTTACGGGATCGCGGGTCAGGGCGTCCCAGGCGCGGGACGATTCGGCGTAGAGGCCCAGGGATCCGGCGCGGTAAGCGGGGTTGCCGGTACGCTGGGTAAGCGCTTCCATGGCGACGCCCAGGTTGTTCCGGGCCACCATGATCCTCTCCGCAAGTTCCAGGTGATCCGGGCGGTCGCCCGGACTCAGCGCCGGGAAACGGGCGCGCTCGGCTTCCAGAAGGTTCAGAAGCTGGGAATAGTAGCCCTGCGCGGCGTAGAAATTCCCCCGCTCATAGGAAACATTTCCCAGCGCGTGGAGAAGCCGGCGGTTCGGGGGCATTTCCTGGGAAACGCCGAAAAAATACCCCAGGGCGTTTTCCCACTCGCCCAGAAGGTAATGGGCCGCCCCCATGCGGTACCGGATCTCCGGCGGCGACCAGCCGTTCCGCTCCGAGCGCCGGTAGTAGCCGAGCGCGGCTTCCATGTCGCCGGATTTGGTAAAGTACTCAAGGTCCCCCATGTCGGCGTAGAGCCTGCCGTATTCCGGAGCGGCGGAAAGGCGCTGCCTCCCCAGCGCGTCCTCGAAAATACCGATGCCTTTAGCCAGGTGTTCCTCGGCCTTGAAGAATTCCCTCGAATTTATCAGTACCGCCGCCATGCGCCGTTCCGCGTCGATCCGGCGGCTTATCCTCCGGGACGATTCCTCCGGCGCGTTGTCAAAGACCCTGAGCGCGTTTTCCAGGGTAAGGCGTTCCTCGTCCCTGTTTCCAAAATCGCGGTAGTATCGCGCCAGGTTGTAATGGGCTTCCGGCAGATCCGGCCCCGCCCGTACCGCCCGGAGCAGCAGGTTGCGCAGGCCCTGTATGCGGGAAATGTTCGCGTCGGGAACCCCGTCCGTTTCCTCAAGCCGCTTGTCAAGGAGATAGCCCCCCAGTTCCGCGATGGAGCGGGGGCTGATCTTCCGTTTAAAGGCTTCGTCGAAATACTCCTGCAAGGGAATCACTTCCGCAAGGTTATCGGTCCTGATAAAGTAAAGCAGCATCCGCTCCACGACCGGGTCTTTCCACCCGTAACGCTCCAGAAGCCGCGCGTAGGCATGGCGGGCGTCTTCATAACGGCCCGGATCTTCCTCCCCCCATGCCAGGTAATTGTCCCCCAGGGCCAGGAGGCCGTCCCGGTCGTCTACCGCGTAGTCCAGAATATTGGAACGGAGAATCTGTTCCGCCTTGGGGTAGTTCCTGAGATTGGTTTCCATCGCCGCGTAATCAAGGGCGCCTTTTTTGTCCCGGGGATACCAGCGCAAAAGTTCGTCGTATTTTTCTTCGGCGTAGATGTACTGCCGTTCGCCCTGAAAGGCCTCGGCGTACCGGTAGAACCACTTCTTTACCCGGTGTATTCTAAAAGCCTGATCAAAGCGATCGTTTGCCCGTTCGTATTCCCCGTCCGCTATCCGCTCAAACCCTGTCCGGTAAATCGATTCGGCGCGGAGGGGAAGGTAGATGAACTGCCGGGCCAGGAGGAAAAGGGACGCGGCAAACAAAAGCGCCACAAAAGCAATCGCCGCGACCGGCAGAAACTTGTGGACAAAAATATAGGGGAAACTCGCCTGTTCCTCTTCCAGGTCTTCGCCGGTTTTCTTTTCAAAGCCTTTGGGGATGGAGATGGTGCGCCCCAGTATCTTTCCCGCCAGGGACGCCGCGTCTTTCGGGGAACCGCCCGCGATTAACAGCTTTATCAGCGCGGACAGGGAGCCCGGCTCTACCACCTGTTCCGCGATAATCTCTTCGATAGCCAGCCTGAGGTTCAGGGGGTACGAATCGATGGCGTCAAGGAGTTTGCCGTACTGTTCCTCGCTGAGGCTTACCTCCTCGATTTCTTCAGGTTGCAGCGCCGCTGTTTTGACAGCCCTGCGGCGCCTTCCCTTTGCGTCCGGCGCGGCCTGGGGGGCCACTTTTACCGCCGAGCCGAAAACCGAGGCGTCGAGCCCCTCAAGGTCGAAATTTTCCAGCCCGCCAAAAGCGCCGCCGGAATCGGACTTCATCTCCGCCGGATTTAAATCCGTCCCCAGGCCGGCATCGCCCTCAATATTGAAAGTTTCAAAAGGATCCGGGGAAGGGGCGTTTTCCGAAGGTTCCCCGTCCGGAGTCCATGGGGGAGTTAGGAAAGATTCCCCCTCGGATTCTTCGGGCAGGTTAAGGTTCAAATCATCGTCGTCGAGAAGGCTGCTGTCGCCGGCACTGCCGCCATCCTGGTCGTCGGGCCCGGAGCCGGTTCCGGCGTCGGCAGAGAGGTCAATGCCCCCCCCCAGATCGATGTCAGACAGATCAATGCCGGACATATCAAAGTCGGCAGCTTCTTCGGCCGGCGGGGCCCCTTCGTCCAAAGGCGCCCCCGCGTCCTCCCCGTCCGGGATATCGAAACCGCCGACCGGGGCCTCCCCGCCCATATCAATGGAGTCTTCGCCGATTCCTTCAAACCCGCCCAGATCGGGCAGGTCCAGGCCCGCGTCATCAGGCGCGGCCCCGGCCTGTTCGAGGTCTTCGCCCAGCCCGTCGAGAAGGCCGTCCGGCAGTTCCGGCCCGGCGTCGTCCGGCCCGGCATCGTCCGCTCCGGCCGTTTCTTCCCCGAAACCTTCAAAACCCGGAAGATCGTCCCCGCCGTCCGCCGGAGGATTCCCGGCAAAGGCGTCTTCGTCCGGAATTTCCGCCGTGTCAGCGCCAAACGCCTCTTCATTCTGCCCAACGGCGGGTCCGCCGGGCTCCGGAACGCCCGCGTCGTCGGGGATCGAATCCAGAAAAGCGCTGAAATCCAGGGCTCCGTCTTCGCCGATAGGGGAAAAATCGTCATCCGCGATGTTTCCGCCGTCCGG
>JAIRRR010000271.1 GCA_031255875.1 Treponema sp. | reverse complement strand
GCCAAGGCCGAACTGGACTCCGATCCGTGGTCCGATAGCCCGGACGAGGGCCTTCCCCAGGCGGAAAGGACCCTTAAAATCGAGTTAAACGATACGAACAGGCCGGATCTCTGGGCTACCGCAGGCTGCGCGCGCCAGCTCAGAGTTTACAACGGGGGCGCGCGGCCTGAATACCCCTTTTTTTCATCACCGGGCAGGCCCAGGCCGGCGGGCCGGAAAGCGCTTGTCGAGGCTTCGGTGCGCCAGGTGCGGCCGTACCTGGCGGGCTTTATCGCGGCAGGCAGGGCGGTTACCGACGCTTCCCTGCGGGACATGATCCAGACCCAGGAAAAGCTTGCCTGGAATTTCGGCCGCAAGCGCCGTACCATTTCCATGGGGCTTTACCGCACCGCCATCATAAATTGGCCCATCGTCTACCGGGCGGTTGACCCGGATTCGGTGTCTTTCGTGCCCCTCCAGTGGGACGGGCCGCTTACCCTGCGGGAAATTCTCAAACAGCACCCCAAGGGCAGGGAATACGCCTTTATACAGGAACACGAGCCGCTGCATCCCCTGCTGCTGGATTCAAAGGGCGGCATTCTGTCCTATCCGCCGATCATTAATTCCGCCGACATCGGCGCGGTACAGGTGGGGGATACCGATCTCTTTGTGGAGCTTACCGGGACCGATATGCCCTCGGTAACGCTGGCCGCTTCCATTGTAGCCTGCGATCTCGCGGACCAGGGCTTTTCCATCGAGCCGGTAAAAGTCGAATACGAATACGACACGCCTTACGGGCGCAGCGTTACCACGCCGTATTATTTCCAGGAGCCGGTTTTCTGCTCCCTGGAGCGGGTGGAAAGATTCCTCGGCGAGAAAATCGATGCCGACGCCTGCGTAAAGGCCCTGGGCCGCATGGGAGTAAGGGCGGAAAAAACCGTCGGCATTGAGCGGGGCGGGGCCGCAGAGAAGGAGGGGGTAAAAGCCTACCCGCCCGAGTACCGGAACGATTTTCTCCACGCGGCCGATGTCGCGGAAGATGTGATGATAGGCCGGGGCCTCGGCAGCTTTAGCCCGGAAAGGCCCAGCGATTTTACCGTCGGCCGGCTGACTCCGGTTACCCTTTTCAGCCGCCGGGTCAAGGAAATTTTCGTGGGCCTGGGCTACCAGGAGATGATCTACAACTACCTGGGCTCCCGGAAGGACCTGGTAGAAAAAATGCGCGGCAGCGGCGGCAGGATTATCCGCATCGCCAACCCCATGACGGAAAGCTACGAGTACGTGCGGGATTCCGTGCTGGCCTCCCTTATGATAAGCGAGTCGGTGTCGGGCCATGCGGCGTACCCCCACCGCATCTTCGAGGTGGGCAAGGTGGCCTACCGGGACGCTGCGGAAAACTACGGCGCGTCAACGCGCCAATACGCGGGCTTCCTCCACGCCGGGGGGGAAGCCAATTTCAACACCGCCGCAGGGCAGCTGCAAACGTTGTTTTACTATCTCTCCAGGGAATACGCGGTAGAGGAATCGGACGACAGCCGTTTTATCCCCGGACGGGCCGCCGCCCTGCTCTGCCGGGGGAAGCCGGTCGGCGTATTCGGGGAGATACACCCGGAAGTGCTGGAAAACTGGGGGATATCCGTGCCCTGTACCGCCGGGGAGCTTGATTTGGACTCGCTGCTGCGGGACGGGGCATAGAGCGGCCTTGCCCTTGGCCCCAGGCGGCGGTTACTGCCGGGCTGCGTTTATGCCCCAGCGGGCAAGCCTGTTCAAAATGGGCATCAGCTCGTCGCAGGCGCTGGTGAGGGTATATTCCACGCGGACAGGCATTTCGGCGTACTGTCTTCTTTGGATCAACCCGTATTCCTCCAGTTCTTTCAAAGAACTCGCCAGCATCGTGTTGGTAATACCGCGGATCTTGCGTTTCAGTTCGTTGTAGCGGGCTGTGCCGTCCTGGTGTAGCGCGCAGAGAATTGGAACCTTCCATTTCCCGCCGATCAGGCGCATAGCGCTTTCCAGGGGACAGTACGCCATGCAGGGGCACTTGGGGCAGACTTTCCCCTCGCAAAGCGCCCTGCCCGCTTCCGTCACGCTCATATTTTCCATACCTGGTCATTTTAAGCTATCCTCTCCCGGACATCAAGGGAGGGAAAGCAATTTCCTTTCCGGCCGGCGAATCATTTTTCCCGGAAAAACCGCTATTTTCTGTTGATCATAATTCATAACAGTAGTATTATGATATTAGATAGTGAAAATATATCTACTATCAATTTTATATCTAAGGAGATGCATTATGATTATCGACGAAGAGGTGAAGAAAGTTATCGAAGGCTCGGCGTTTCTCAGCCTGGTTACGGTGAATGCCGACGGGATGCCGCACCCCATTATTGCCGGCAAGGGGGAAGTTTGCGGGGACACGGTCGTTTTCGGCATTTACAAGATGGAAGAAACCCAAAAAAATCTTCTGGCAAACAAGAACGCCTGGGTTGTCGGGGCTGCCCAGGCGGACGGGCCAAAAGGCTTCCGGCTTGCGGGAACGGCGGAGGCCCGGGACAAGCAGCTTGTCTTTACGGCAACAAAAGCCGACAAGCTTATCTGACGGAGGCAACGCGTCCCCTTTTTCAAGCTCCTTCCGTGTGCTAAAGTAGCCCATGTTTCGGGAAAAATGCCTCGTGGCGTACAAGGCAAAACCGGCCGTGGTTACCGCCATAGGGGATAAAATCGATATAAGCGTTCTGGGCGGCGAAAAGCTCCGGGTCAGGGAAAAGGACATCGAGCTGATACATCCCGGCCCGCTGGATGCCTCGGCGGGCGCCCTTGCCGGCGCGGCGGAACCTTTGGATGGCGAGATACGGGACGCCTGGGAGCTTTTGGGGGCGGGGGCGGACCCTGCGGCCCGGCTGACGCTCAAAGAGCTGGCGGAACTCGTTTACGGCGGCTATTCCCCGCAGACCGCCTGGGCCGCTTACGGCCTCCTGCGCGAGGGAGTCTACTTTGCCGGCAGCCCGGGCGCGATAAGCCCCTGCGGCGCGGCCGCCGTGGAAGCCGCCGAGCAAAGGCGCGACGGGAAGCTCCGGGACGCCCGGGAGCGGGAGGGCTTTCTCCTGCGGATCAGGGCGAACGCGCCGATTCTGCCGAAGCCGGAGGATTCGCCCGATTACCAGGCCGCCGGCCGTTACAGCGATTCGCCCGGCGGCGGCGCTACGGATCTGCGTTTCCTCCAGGATGTGGAAGCCCTTGCCTTTGGTAGAAGCGGCAAGAGCCGCACCCTGAAGGATCTGGGCCGCCCCGAAACCCCGGAAGAAGCCCACCGCCTCCTGCTTTCCTGGGGTGTTTGGACTCCCTGGGTAAATCCCCATCCTTCCCGGTTCGGCGTTTCCGCTGTTTCCGCTCAAGAGGCCGTCCCGCCCCCTCCGGCCGAAAGCCGCGCCGACCTTGCCTCCCTCCGTTCCTACGCCATAGACAACGCGTACAGCGCCGACCCGGACGACGCGGTTTCCGTGGAAGGCCCGGATTCCGAAGGCCGTTACACCCTTTACGTGCACGTGGCGGACCCGGCGGCCTCGGCGCTGCCGGGAAGCCCCGCCGATCTGGAAGCCCGGGGCAGGGGCGCGACCCTGTACCTGCCCGAAGGCCCCGCCCGCATGCTTGCCGAGGACGTCCTTTCCCGGTTCGCCCTCAGCCCCGTAGGCGCCCTTTCGCCCCTGCCTGTCCGCGAGCGCCCTGCGGGAGTATTCCCGGCCCTCAGTTTCAGGCTGAGCCTGTTCCCCGGCGGCGTTCCTGAAAACATCGAGGTATTCCCGTCGCTGGTAAAAGTTACCCGGCTCAGTTACGAAGAGGCGGATCGTATAGTCTCGGGCCGGGTCGCGTCCGGCGACGATCCGGCTGCCGCTTCGGACCTGGTCGCGCTTGCCGGTCTGGGGGAGGCCAACACCGCGCGGCGCGTTAAAGCCGGGGCGGTGATGATCGATCTGCCGGAGGCGCATATCGCCGTGGATATTCCGGAACGGCGTATCACCGTAGAACCGAATGCCCCCAGCGCCGCCGCCGCAATGGTCCGGGAGTGTATGCTGCTGGCCGGGGAGGCCGCCGCACGCTGGGCATCTTCCCGCTCGCTGCCCTTCCCCTATGTCTGCCAGGAGGCGGGCGATCTTCCCGGCAGCCCGCTGCCCGGCCCGGCGGGTTCCTGGCAGCTCAGGCGCTGCATGAGGGCCAGGACCCTTTCCGCCAAACCGGGGCCGCACGCCGGCCTCGGGCTGGAAAAATACACCCAGGTAACAAGCCCGTTACGCCGTTATACGGACCTGCTTACCCACCAGCAGATACGGGCGGCCCTGGGCTCCGGCGCGTACGTCGGCCGCCCGCCCCTTTCGGAGGACGAGATCCTCCCCGCCCTGGCCGCCGGGGAAGCCGCCTCGACAGCCGTGGTACATGCCGAACGGGCGAGCCGCGGCCACTGGCTTGCCGTTTACCTTTCCGGCATGAAAGACAGCCAGTGGGAAGCCGTGGTCCTGGAAAAAAGGGGCGGCTTCGCGGCGGTGATCATTCCCGCCCTGGGCCTGGAAACGCAGATTCCCCTGAGGGACGGGATGGAATTGAACGATTTGGCAAGGATTAGCCTGGTTTCGGTACGGATTCCCCAGGCCCTGGCGGTTTTTGCCTAATCGCCGCCG
>JAIRRR010000095.1 GCA_031255875.1 Treponema sp. | reverse complement strand
TTCGCCGCCTTCCTCGCGGTTTTCCGGGAAGGGGCCGAAACCATCCTCTTTTACCAGGCCCTGCTGGCCTCTACCGAAACCTACATCAACATGATATGGCTGGGACTCGGCGTCGGCGTTGTCGCCCTGGTTATCATCTACATACTGATCCGGGTTCTGAGCATACGCCTTCCCCTAAAGCCCTTCTTCCTGGGAACGAGCGTCCTGCTTTTCGTTATGTCAATTACCTTTACCGGCAACGGCATAAAAGAACTCCAGGAGGGGAACGTTATCGGCGTTACCCCGGTTTCGGGAGTCGCCTCTGTCGATATCCTGGGGATTTATCCCACCCTGGAAACCCTGATCCCCCAGGCCGCGCTGCTGGCGATAAGCGTCGCCACTTTTATAATCCAGGTGCGGCGCTGGAAAAGGCCCGCGATGCCAAAAACGGCGTAAGGGGATGGTTCAAACGCGGCAAGAAAAGCGCCAGAGAGCGAAGTCTTTGGCGCTTCCCTGCGGTATTAACTCAGGTCGTTGGACCATGAGAAAAAAATTATAAGGAGCAGTACAATGAAAATCAGGAATCTGATGGTACTTCTTTTGATTGCGGTATGCGCGTCCGCCGCTTTTGCCGGCGGCGGGCAGCAGGCAGGCAGCAGGCCGGCCAGCATGGTCAACCCCGGCGAGGAAGCCGGGTTCGAGGAATTCCCCCTGGGCGATGACTTCGCGCTGGGGCCCCTCAATGTGGCGGGGGTTTACTTCCAGCCCGTGGACATGCTTCCGGCTTCCGCAGGGCTTCCGGCGTCCCAGTCGGACATGCACATGGAAGCGGACATTTCCGCCGCCGAGAACGATCTCGGCTACGGGGTGGGGGACTTTGTGCCCAACCTGACGGTCCAGTACGAGATTATCCGGTCCACAGGCGAAAAGGGCGAGGGGACCTTTATGCCCATGAACGCGAGCGACGGCCCCCACTACGGCGCCAATGTTAAGCTGCCCGGCCCCGGCGGCCCGGGGACCTACACGGTGCGCTTCCTTATCCAGAACCCCGAGGCCCAGGGCTACGTACTTCACGTTGACCAGGCAACCGGCGTTCCCGGCAGATTCTGGGGCGCGCCCCTGGTCGCGGAGTGGACGGTGGATTACGCCGGCCCGGCCTGGTAAAAAAAGGTGAGTGGGCGGACTCCGCGAGTCCGCCTCGGAATTTCATGGAAACCGCCCGGCGGTTTCCATGAAATTCCACTGTTTTTACTACGGGAGAGGGCCCCGCCCTTCTTGTTAAAAAGATAAAAGAGAAGATGCTTAGATATCTTGTACAGGTAGTTGAGAATTTACTGACAACCGGGATACTTACGGCCCTGCTTTTTGCCGCCCCGTGCCGAGGGGGGGAGGCGGAAAAACCGGAAGCCGCCCGGAAAAGGAAGACGCGCGCCCTGTGGGGCTGCGCCGCCGGCACGGCCGCCGCCCTTGTTCTCGCGGTATTGCGCCGCACCACCGCCCTGATCAGCCGGGGTTTTTTTAATCTTTGGATACTGTCCTTCGCCATTGTATTCGGCGTTATCTATATTCTTTTCCAGTGGGGGATATTGCGTAAGCCGTTACGCAAACCCGCTTTTCTTCAAAGGCGGCCGGCTCCGGGAGTTTTCGGCTATGTGAGCGCCCTGCTTCCGGCCGCCCTGCTGTTTTACGCCCTGCCTACTATTTTCCTTTACCCGTCGGAATTCGTCCTGGCCGGGGAGAGCGTGTTCAGCACAGACTTTCTTTTCAAGCTCATCGGCTTTGCCGGGGGCCTGGCGGCGGTCTTTATTATCGGCTTCGCCCTTTACAAAACCGGCAGGGAGACGCCGGAATTGTTTTTAAAGGTAATCCTTACCATTGCCCTTCTGGCCAATATTTTCAGCCAGGCAATTGTTATCGTACAATTCTTGCTGGCCCGGCGCATGATCCCCATGATACGCTGGCTTTTCAGGCTCATTGTCGCGGCTACAGGCCATAACGCGGTTTTCTTCTACGGTTTTATGGCCCTTGGCCTTTCGCTGCCCGTCGCGGTCTTTGCCAAAAGCTTCAAACCCCTGCCGGCCTGCAATAATCCTGCGGAACGGCGGAAGCTCCGGGCCTCCCGCCGGGTGAACCGGCGCATGTGCCTGACCGTGACGGCGGGCTTTGCTCTTTCGGTTTTCCTCCTCACCTTTGTCAAGGGCTATATCACGCGGGAGGTCGTGCTTTCCCCTGCGGAGCCCATGACCCTGGCAGGGGACGAAATCATCATCCCCATTACCCAGGTGGAGGACGGCCATCTCCACCGTTTTGTGTACACCGCATCGGACAATACCGAGGTGCGCTTTATCGTGATCAAGAAAAACGCGGCGGCCTACGGGGTGGGGCTTGACGCCTGCGACATCTGCGGCCCCACGGGTTATTACGAACGGAAGAACGAGGTTATCTGCCGGCTCTGCGACGTGGTAATGAACATATCCACCATCGGTTTTAGCGGGGGCTGCAATCCTGTCCCCCTGGCCTACGCCCTCAGGGACGGGTCCATGATAATAGAAACGGCAAATCTGGAAAAAGAAAAAACCAGATTCAAATAGAGTCCGCCGCAGCGCGGATACAAAACAGGGCTTTTTCCAGACCCGGCGGGTTTGGGGAAAGCCCCGCAGGAGAACAGATGTTTTGGAGAATGGTACGGGGAACCCTTTTCAGGCAGAAGGGAAAGATGCTGATGGTGGCCTTTACCATCGCCCTGGGCGCGTCCCTGGCGACGGCCATGCTGAACGTGATGCTCGACGTGGGGGACAAGGTAAACCAGGAGCTCAAAACCTACGGCGCCAATATCAACGTCCTTCCCCGGGGGGCCTCCCTCCTGGACGATCTCTACGGAGTAAGCGAGGGATCCGGGGTGTCGGACAAGTACTTAAACGAGGAGGAACTGCCAAACATCAAAACTATTTTCTGGGCCTTTAACATTGTGGATTTTGCCCCCTACCTTAACGCCCGCGCCCGCCTTGCCTCCCGGGCCGGGACCGGGGAGGCGAAGCTGGTGGGCACCTGGTTCAGCCGCCACCTGGAACTGCCCACCGGGGAAAGCCTGGACACGGGGATGCGGAACCTCAAAAGCTGGTGGGACCTGCGGGGCCGCTGGCTTAGCGATGACGATACCGCCTGCGTCATGGCCGGGGAGGCTGCGGCGGCGAAATACGGCCTCGAGCTGGGGGACACCGTGACCTTCATGACCGGGGCGGAAAGCCGGGAATTTACCCTGGAGGGGATTTTCAGCGCGGGCGGCGACGAGGACGGGGAATTCTACCTGCCCCTGGCAAGCGTTCAGGAACTGGCGGGCCGGCCGGGCCTGGTAAGCCGGGTCGAAGTGAGCGCCCTGACCACCCCGGACAACGAGCTTTCCCGCAGGGCGGCCCAGGACCCCCGGAGCCTTTCCATCAAGGAAATGGAGACCTGGTACTGTACCGCCTATGTAAGCGCCATCTGCTACCAGATCGACGAGGTCATAACGGACGCGGTTTCCAAACCCATACGCCAGGTGGCTGAATCCGAGGGCGCTATCCTGGAAAAGACCCAGCTCCTTATGCTGCTCATCACCGTTCTAAGCCTGGCCGGTTCCGCCCTGGGAATCTCCAACCTGGTTACCGCCAGCGTGATGGAGCGGGCCGCCGAGATAGGGCTGCTCAAGGCCGTGGGGGCTTATGACGGCCCCGTGTCCGCCCTGGTGCTTACGGAAATTGTTATCACCGGCATCCTGGGGGGGATTGCGGGCTATTTCGCGGGCCTGGGCTTCGCCCAGATAATAGGCCGGTCGGTTTTCGGCTCGGCCATCGACATCAAGCCCATGGTAATACCGCTGGTGGCGGCGCTGGTCTTCCTGGTTACCCTGGCCGGCAGCCTCCCCTCAGTCAGGCTCCTCCTCTCCCTCCGCCCGGCAGAGGTGCTCCATGGCAGGTAAGGCGGCATGAACAGGCAGCGGTTTTACGTAAAGATGGTGGTAAGCTCCCTGCTCCGCCGCCGTTCGCGGATGGTCGTGGCCCTCCTCGCCGTGGCTATAGGCGCCACCATCCTTTCGGGGCTTATCACTATTTACTACGACATACCCCGGCAGATGGGCCAGGAATTCCGTTCCTACGGGACGAATTTCGTGCTGATCCCGGCGGGGCAGGAGGCCGTCATGGACCTGGAACGCGCGGAGGCGGCCCTGGCCTGCCTGCCCCGCGAATCCCTGGTCGGCGCGGCGCCCTACCGCTACCGGACGGTAAAGATCAACGAACAGCCCTTTATGGCGGCGGGGACAAATTTGGCGGAAGCCCGGAAGACAAGCCCTTACTGGTTTGTCTCGGGCCGCTGGCCGGAAGCCGCCGGGGAGGCCCTTATCGGCCAGGAGGTGGCCGACACGATCCGGCTTCTGCCGGGAAGCCCCTTCACCATTACCGGGACCGGCCCCTCCGGGAACGCTTTCAGCCGGGACTTCGCCGTTTCGGGGATCATGCAGTCCGGCGGCACCGAGGAGGCGTTTATCTTCATGGCCCTGGCGGACTTCGAGGCCATGACCGGGGAATCCGGCACAATCGACGTGGTAGAGTGCAGCGTCTCCGCCCCTGCCGAAACCCTGGAGGCCCTTGCCGCGAAAATAGCCGGGGAAGTCCCGGGGGTAAGCCCCAGGCTGGTAAAGCGCCTTACCGAATCAGAGGGGGCGGTGCTTACCAAGCTCCAGTCCCTGATATACCTGGTAACGATAATCGTCCTGCTCCTCATCATGATCTGCGTGGCCACCACCATGATGGCGGTAGTTGCCGAACGGCGGCGGGAAATCGGCCTGAGGAAAGCCCTGGGCGCGGCGAACGGCAGCCTCGCGGCGGAATTCCTGGGGGAGGGAATCTTCCTGGGCGGCCTGGGCGGCCTTCTGGGGGCGGTTTCCGGCTTTGCGTTCGCCCAGGCCGTGGGGATCAACGTGTTCAGCCGGTCCATCGCCTTTCAGCCGCTGCTCCTGCCGGCAACCATAGCGGCCTCGATCCTGGTTACCGGGATCGCCTGCATCATCCCGGTACGGAGCGCCGCCGACGTGGACCCGGCCGTCGTCCTGCGGGGTGAATGAGGATGCGGAACAAGGAACCGGGAAGCGTGACAGAAATTGACAGAAACAAGGAGCCGGGAATGAAGGCCGAGGAGAAGGGTGCGGATCTGCTGGAATTGAAGGATATCAGCAAGGTATACGGGAGCCTCAGGGCTTTGCAGAATATCAACCTGACGGTAAAGCAGGGGGAATGGCTCGCCATTATGGGGCCTTCCGGGTCGGGCAAAACCACCATGATGAACATCATCGGCTGCATGGACAAGCCCTCCGCAGGGGAGCTGATCTTGGACGGCGTGAATATTTCCCGGGAGAACGCGCGGAGCCTTACCGCCATAAGGCGGGACAAGATCGGCCTTATCTTCCAGCAGTTCCACCTGGTAAATTACCTTACCGCCCTGGAAAACGTCATGGTGGCCCAGTACTACCACAGCATGCCCGACGAGCAGGAGGCCATGGAAGCCCTGGAACGGGTGGGGCTTGCCTCGCGGGCCAGGCACCTTCCCAGCCAGCTTTCCGGGGGGGAGCAGCAGCGGGTCTGCATAGCCCGGGCGCTTATCAACTACCCCATGCTGATCCTGGCGGACGAACCCACGGGAAACCTTGACGAGGCCAACGAGCAGATCGTCATCGACATTTTCAGGAAACTCCACGCCGAGGGCAGCACCATCATCGTGGTTACCCACGATCCGGAGGTGGCGGAGGACGCGGAACGTACCGTGGTCCTGGAGCACGGGCGGCTGGCGAGGATTGTGGCAAATAAGGCGAAGGACTAAGAACAGGAGGGAGAAGATGGGCGGAAAGCGCGGCAGGAAACTGGCGGGGCTTGCCCTGGCGGCCGTGTTGCTGCTGCCGGGGCTGCTTGGCGGCTGCGGGAAACCGGGCTATAGGGACGGGGTCTATACCGGGAGGAGCGGAGAGGACGACACCGGCGCCTGGGGCGAGGTTACGATTACCATTGCCGGGGAGCGGATCGCGGACTGCCGGTTCGTCACCTGGCAGAAGGACGGGACCGCCAAGGGCGAAGACTACGGCAAGGTAAACGGGGAGATTTCCAACCAGGACTTCTACAGCAAGGCCCAGCTCGCGGTCCGGGCCATGGAAGCATACGCCGCGGCCTGCCGGGAGGCAGGGGATCTTAAAAAAGTGGAAGCCGTCAGCGGGGCTACCATCGCCTACGACCAGTTCCTTGAGGCGGCGGAAGCGGCCCTGGAAAAAGCCGCAAAGTAACGCGCCGCCCCGGCCGGCCGCCTGCCGGCGGTACATTGCTCATCCGCCTGCAAGCGCCCTGTTGCAGCACTTGCAAGCGCCCTGCTGCAACGCTCGCAACCGCTCTGCCGCAGCGCTTGCAACGGGCCGCGAGGAGGCCACGGTCAGGAGGCGGTCGAACACAGCGGTGCGGGGGGATTTCAGCAGCTTGCCGCCGCTCGTGGCGTACTGGGTGGTTACTTCCAGCCGGTAGGTCCCGGCGGGGAGCGCGGGGACGATGATGAGCAGCCGGGCGTGTATCGCGCTCATGGCTGGGGTATTTGTACTAAAAGCGAAAGAAAACGCAAGCGGGGGCAGGGGGGTAGCCGGAGACCCCGCAGCGCCGCCTGTAACCAGACGGCGCGCGGAGGCTCCGGCTCAGGGGGGGCCTGAGCAGCCTGTTGCAGCTGTGGATTTTTGCGCCACAAGCAACGCAAAAATCCCGATTATCCGGCGTGCTTTCGGAGTTTGCAGGGTAAAAAATCGCCTGATCGGCGATTTTTCGGGTTTCAAGCGCAAAGCGCACAAACTCCGAGCGGCCTGTATTTCACGGCGCCCGCCGTATGGTAACCGGCCCCCCCTCCCGCTTACCTGTACAGGGGCCCGAGGGCCGAGCAGGCGCGGTAGTCCGAGCCTTCGCGGTCCATCCCGAAAGAATTCCAGTAGCTGGGGCGGTATATCCTGTCCTCGTCAACATTGTGCATGCACACGGGTATGCGCAGGATGCTCGCCAGGGTGACCAGGTCGGCCCCGATATGGCCGTAGGAGACCGCGCCGTGGTTGGCGCCCCAGTTTGCCATTACCGAATAAACGTCCTTGAAGGGCCCCTTGCCGGTGAGCCGGGGGGCGAACCAGGTGCTGGGCCAGGTGGGGTCCGTGCGCTTGTCAAGTTTGTCGTGCACCTCGGGGGGAAGGCTGACCGTGCAGCCTTCGGCGATTTGGAGCACCGGGCCGACGCCCTTGACCAGGTTGAGCCGGGTCATGGTGACGGGGATATCCCCTTCGGTGATGATGTCCACCGAATAGCCGCCGCCCCGGAAATAGCCGAGGCTCGCGTAACGCCAGCTTACCGCGTCCAGGCAGGTGCCCGCTTCCTCGGGGCTGATCTCCCAATAGGGCTTCCAGCCGGGCTTGCCGCCGACCCGCTGTTTGCCGGTCGCGTCAAGGGCCACGGAGCCGGAGTTGATCAGGTGGATAAAGCCGCCCGCCGCAGCGCCGGCGGCCTGCCAGCCGGTAACGCGCTTGACGGCGTCGGGGCTCCAGTAGGTGCGCACGTCGGCAAATGCCTGGGCGCAGCCGGTAAGCAGCCAGCCGAAAAGCATGGACACGCCGTTAAGCCCGTCGTTTTCAGTGGCCACGATATAGGGCGCGCGGAGGCCGTTCCAGTCGAAGGACGAGTTGAGGATCGCCTCCAGGAAGTCGCCGTTGGGGAAGTGGTCGTTCCAGTGGCGCTGGCCCTGGAAACCCGCGAGAATCGCGTTGTGGCCCAGGGCTTCTTCCGCCAGGTTCTTCCGCTTCAGATCGGGGTTCCCCACCATCAGGTCCCGGATGATGATCGCCATCTTGACGCAGGTTTTCCAGACATCGTCCTTCTGCTTGCGGCTGTGCTGCTCCGCCGGGGGGTTGTTGTCCGGGCCTTCCTTGCAGTTGGCCAGGGTCCATTCAAGGGCGCGCTTGAATTCGGCCTCGGAGTATATCTTCTCCTCGAAACGCCGGACAAGCTCGGACATATCAACGTATTCGTTCCGTATCCCCAGGTATTCCTGGAAAAATTCCGCGTTGGAGATGGAGCCGGCTATGCCCATGGAAACCGAGCCCACGGAAAGGTAGCTCTTGCCCCGCATCCAGGCGGCGGCAAGCGCGGAACGGGCAAAACGGAGTATCTTCTCGCTTACATCCGGGGGGATGTTGCCCGTGTCGGAAAGGTCCTGCACGTCGCGGCCGTAGATGCCGAAGGCCGGAAGCCCCTTCTGGCTGTGCGCGGCAAGGACCGCCGCCAGGTAGACCGCGCCGGGCCGGTCGGTGCCGTTGAAACCCCACACCGCCTTGATGGTCAGGGGGTCCATGTCCATGGTTTCCGAGCCGTAACACCAGCAGGGGGTAACGGTCAGGGTAACGGCCACATTCTCGCGGGAAAACTTGTCCTGGCAGGCGGCGGCTTCCGCCACCCCGCCGATGGTGGAATCGGCGATGACGCACTCGACAGCCTGCCCGTTGGGGTGCTTCAGGTTTTCGGTAATGAGCTTAGCCGCCGCGCGGGCCATGCCCATGGTAACTTCTTCCAGGGATTCCCGGACGCCGCGGCGCCGGCCATCAATCGTGGGCCTTATGCCGATCTTCGGCAGGGCGCCCCGGAAACGGTTTACCGGCGGGTTTTGTTTAAGACTCGTAATATCTGCCATTTTCTCCTCCAGACAAAGATGATATGGGGCCGTGTCGGCCTCATTTAAGGGGTATAACCCCTTTTTTCAAAATGATATTCCCGTACTTGACGGTTTCCCCGGTCATAAGCACCGCGTAGGCCGCCTTTGTCCTTTCGTAAAAGGCGAAGCGCTCGATCCGCTCGGCGGGCGGCGTCCCAGGCCAGCGCCTGTCGATCACCGCCCGGTAGGAAGCCTCCACCGCCGGGTCCAGGCTGTCCCCGCTTGCGGCGGCCATCATCACCACCGGGGCGCGAACGTAGGAATCGAGATTGATAAGGGCGAGAATCCCCTCGAGCAGGGCCGGAATCCTGATGCCGTCCGCCCGGATAACCCGGGAATTGAAGCTGTCCCCCGGAAAAAAAGCGTCGGCCAGCACAATCTCGTCCCCGTGCCCCATGCGGAACAGGGCGTCCAGCAGTTCCGGGCTTATTACCGGGTCAATACCTATAAGCATAACAAACTCCTTGCGTCAGTGTAGTACGGAAATGATCCCCCTAAAACCCCGGTTTGTCAACTTGAAAATCAGGGTTTTGGAAACCAGGGGCCAAACAGGGGGCGCGAAACGGCCTCCCCTCCCCTTCCCGGGCCCCTGACTCCCGGCCCTCGCCGAGGCCCTTAAATGTCCGGCGCGTTTTTAAGGAGGTACTCTTCGGCCTCGTGGTTCCACATGCCCCGGTTCGCCCCGCAGATCGCGGCAAGATCGGCGTAAAAAGGATCGGACTTGCCCTTCTCCGCAAAGTCGGCGATGGCCGTAAGCTCCAGGTTCTTGTGGGTGTAGACGAGCTTCTTGCCCCCGGGAATCTTGTCCAGATCGACGGTCGTCTTCGCCACCGCGTTGAGGCCCCCGATATGGGTTATCATGAAAACCGGGTTAAGCCTGCCTTCGGCCATCAGGGCCAGGGATTCGATCATGTCGTCCGTATTGCCGCCCGAAGTCCCCACGACATGGTGGGATTCGTAGTGCACGTTGTAGAAGTTGAAATTCGCCCCGAAGCCGGTGTCCGTGGGCCCGGCAAAGAAGTTAAGGCAGCCGTCGTGGCCGAGCAGGGCGTCCCCCATTTCCAGCACCGGCCGTACCGGGGCAAAGACAAACACGTCGTCGTAGAGCCTGCCCCCGTTCAGCGATCTCAGATGGTCCACCGGATCGGAAATGGCCCTGGTGTTCACATAGACAAGCTCGACCCCGTTCTTCTTCGCCTCTTCCACGGTCAGAAGCTGGGCGGCCCGCTCAAGCCGGGCGTCGTCGATATCCGTAACAACGAGCCTGGCGGGCTTGCGGGAATTGTGGATCGCGTAGTCAATCGCCCCAAGGCCCATAGGCCCGACCCCCGCCAGAAGGGCCAGGGACCCGCCCTCGACAATACCCATCATGTGTTCGTAGGACCCGCCCCGGGTGTGGTACTGGGCGTGGAAAGCCCCCACAATGCAGGAAACAGGCTCGGACAGCGAGCCCATAAAGAAATTGTCCGCCTTGTACTCCAGCAGGCAGTCCATCTCCATCACTTCCCCGGGGATAACAATGGAGGTGGCGTCGCCCCCCACAAACTCGTAGGAATAGCCCGGCGCCCAAAGGGTAGCCTGGCCCGAAGCGTCCGGGTAATTCAGGGCCGGCTGGATGGCGAACCTGTCGCCCTTCTTGAACCTGCCCGCCCATTTCGGCCCGACCTTCTCGATAACCCCGCAGAATTCGTGGCCGATAATGCAGGGCCGCTCCTTAAGGCCGTAGCGCACACGCTTGTGCTTATCGCCCTGCATGGCAAGCTTGTGGCTGGACATGCAGATAGAATCCGACACCACCCGCGCCAGAATCTCGTCGTCCTTCATTTCCGGAAGCTCGAATTCCTCCAGCCTGAGATCGTCCACGCCGTAAATGCGAACCGCTTTTGTCTTCATTATTGTACTCCTGTTTTTCACGGTAAAAGCCGCGCGATGAAATTAAATTCCCGGTACCGGTACAAGAGGGGGGCCTGTTACCATACGGCGGGCGCCGGCCGCTGCGGCCGCCTTCCGGCCCCCCTGCGCTCCAGCCTTGCTCCCCTGAGTCAAAGGCTTGCGGAGGGCCTTTGGCCCGAAGCAAGCCTTCCGCTACCCCCCCGGCACTCCCCTCCTGCCTGCGGGCGTACCCGCCGGCCCTTTCAGTGCAGCATGGTCTGGCCGCCGGTCACCGGGAGCGCCTGGCCAGTCTCGTACTCCTGCTCCACAATATAGTAAATAGCCCGGCTCAGATCAGCGCCGGTACACCCGCGCCTCATAGGAACCTTGGCCTCGTAAAAGGCGCGGACATCCTCCACCGTTTTCGCGCCCGGCACCTTGCCCGCCTCAAGGTACTGGACAAAGAGGCCCCTCTTGGGATCGGACCAGAGGGGGCCGTCCAGGAAATTCCCCGGGCAGATCGCGTTCACCTTGATATTGTAGTCCACCAGCTCCAGGGCGAAGCTCTCCACCAGCCCTATGCCGCCGAATTTCCCCCCCGCGTAAGCGCCGTTCTTCTTGGAGCCCTCAAGCCCGGACTTGGAGTTTATCTGAATAATATCGGTCTTCCACCTCGGCGCGGTACGGAACTGGCAGCGCATCAGAAGCCCGGCGTATTTAGCGACCAGGAAGAAGCCCGTGTAGTTTACGTCCGTGGTAAACTGAAAGTCCTTCAGGGGCTGTTCCAGCACGCTCCCGGCCTTGAGCACCCCCGCGTTGCTGATGCAGAGATCGAGGCCGCCGGCGGTCAGGGCCACGGTCCGGAACAGGGCGGCAACCGATTCCTCGTCGGACACATTGACCGCCGCAGGCAGGGCGGCAACGCGGTTTTCCGCGGCGTTAATGGCCTCCGCAAGCAGCGAGGCGCCTTCAAGGTTAAGGTCGGCGATAAACACCAGCGCCCCCGAGGCGGCCAGGCTGCGCACGATCTCCTCCCCTATACCCTGCGCGCCGCCGGTAACAAGGGCGATCCGGTCCCGCACCACATCGGCCCGTCCGGCCGCGTCCACCACCCGCGCGCGCTCGGCCG
>JAIRRR010000025.1 GCA_031255875.1 Treponema sp. | reverse complement strand
CAACGGCCGGGACGCCTATATCCAGTACAGCTTTGAAACCGATCAGAAAAAGGTGAAAATCAAGGAAGGGGCCAACGGCAAGGTCGATTTTAAGAACCTGAACATCATCCAGAATGTCGTGGAAGGACAGCCTTTGGGAAAGAAGATCCCCGCGGAAATGGGCGTGCCGGGGAAAAACCTGATCGCGGAGACGCTTCCCGCCGCCAACGGGCGGGATATCCCCCTGCCCGCGGGCAAAAACGTCAGGACAGACGAGGACAGCGGGACGATGATCGCTACGGCAAACGGCCAGGTGGTGATGGCAGGGGACAAGATCAATGTGGAGCCGGTTTACCAGGTAAAGGGCAACGTGAATCTCAGTACCGGCAACATCGAATTCCTGGGCTCCGTGCTCATCGGCGGGAACGTGGAGGACGGCTTCTCGGTCAAGGCCGCCGGGAATATCGAGGTCCGCGGCACTGTGGAAAAGGCCAACCTCCAGGCCGTGGGGGATATCATGGTCTACCAGGGGATAGCCGGCAAGGGGACCGCCTGTATCAGGGCGGGGCGTTCCATCTGGGCGCGTTTCATAGAAAACGCCATAGTGCAGGCCGGGAACATGGTGGTTGTTTCCGACGGTATCGTCAATTCCCAGGTGGACGCGTTCCACCGCATCGTGGTTAGGGGCAAACGGGCCAACATTGTGGGCGGCCGCCTCCGGGCGACCGACGAGATCAGCGCCAACATCATCGGGAGCGCCACCTCCGGCACCGAGACCGTCTGCGAAGCGGGCTATAACCTCAGGGCAAAGCTGAGGCACGACGATCTGGCCGCGAAAAGGGCCGATCTGCAAGACGAACTCATCGAGGTCCAGCGCGACCTTCAGGTCCTTATCAATATCAAAAGACAGCGCAAGGTCCTGCCCGCCGAAAAAGAAGTCGAGATGAAGGAGATGATAGGGAAACGCCAGTCCCTGATGAACGCCGTCCGGGAGCTGGACGCGGAAATACAAAAACTCCGGAAACTTTTGGAAGCCGGCCCCTGCACGGGAAAAATTTCCGCCGCAGGCCAGGTATTTCCCGGTGTCAGAATCATCCTCCGGGATATGAAAGAAGATGTCCGCACCGACTATAAAGCGGTGACCTTTGTTCTGGAAAACGGCCTTATCCGGGAAACTAAATACGAGGAGCCCGATAAGGAAGGATTGGAGATGCCCGATGGCGCTGCAGCCAATTGATCTGCAAACCCTGTTTACCCAGATCGACAAGGTGGGGAAGGATCAGTCCGTCCACCGGGAGGGCGCGCAGATCCAGGCTTCGCTCCTGAGCGCCAGGGCGGAGCGGCTTGAGACGGAGCGGGATCATTCGGTAAACGAGGCGCAGGACACGGGGCAGGGCGGCGCCGAGCGCGTCACGGACCGGCAGGGCCGGCGGCAAAACCGGCAGCAGGGCGGGAAGGAGGCCGGGGACGGGGAGAAGGCGCCCGTTGCCGGGGAAGGCGGGGAACCGCGCGTCATCCGGGATCCCTGCCTGGGGCAGCATCTCGATTTGAGCGGTTAGATCTCAGTATGGATGCCCTGGTCCTTGCCGTCGGAAGCCTTATCCTGAGCGGCTTTACCTTCGTTTTTTTCCTGAATTACCTGAAACGCCGCACCGGCCGGGACCGCATACTTACCGAACTCCTCGCCGATCTCCGGGAAGAGGCGGCAAAAATCGAAAGGGACATCAACGCCGCGACCGACCGGGACGTGACCCTGGTCGAGGACCGGGTTAAGACACTCCGCGCCCTGCTCGAAGACGCGGACCGCCGTATTGCCGTGTATGTCAGGGAGCTTGAGCGCCGCCGGTCCCAGGAGGAAACCTTTGCCGCCCTGGACAGGGAGGCGCCCCCGGATGCCGCGAGAACCGCCCGCCCGGCGGCGGGCAGCGCCCGTCGCGCCTCCGTCCGCCCGGAGGATGCGCCCGCCGCCTTGTCCGCCGAATCCGGCGGCGCGGAAACCCCGGTCTACCTTCCGTCCGATCTGTTCCACCCTGCCGCGCCCCGGCCCGCTGAAACGGCCGCCTCGGGCGGTCCCGCCGTACCGCCGCCCGCAGCCCCCGCCGCGCCCCGGCCGTCCGCCGCTTACGGAAAGCGCGTGACCCGTTCCGCGAAACCCCTGGCGCCCAAACCCCTGCCCTTTGCCGAACGGGTCGCCGAACTGTACCGGGCCGGCTTTTCTTCGAGCCTTATCGCCTCCCGGCTGGGCGCCACCGTCACCGAGGTGGAGCTTGCCATCGCCCTGGCCGAGCGGGGCGGCCGATAAGGGCCCGCCGCCGGCTTATAACTGGAACCTCAAGCCGACACTGCCCCCGAAAATTTTGCGGAAAGGGTCCGCCATGCCGGTCAGGTCTATTTTTACCGCCAGGATATTCAGGGCAAAACCGCCGAAAACCCGGAATCCAAGGCCGGAAGTCTTTATGGCGGAGGATAGCTCTTTACCCTTTTCATATTTAATTCCCGAAATGCCCTCGCCGGAGAGCGCGCCCAAAATAAAAGACTCGTCATTACCGCTGGTTACGTTGCCCTTTACCTCGAACCCCGCGCTTGTCCAGGCGTAGTTCGCGCCGAATCCCAGATAGGGGGTGATAATGAACAGTTTTTTCGAAATTTGGGCCTTCAGTTCCAGGGTAGTGCTTTGCCAGGTAAAATCCCCCCGGCTGTTATTGATGAGTATCTCAGCGCCCCTCAGTTGAAGCCTCTGATTTGGCAAGTCCGCGCCGATCCTGCCCGAGAGGTGGTATGCCCCGAAACCTGCGGAAAGGCCGGGAATCGGACCCCTGTCCTGGAGTATCCCGTAACGGAAATCCCCCCCTATCTGGAAATACCTGAGCTCAGTCCCCTGGCCCAGCTCAAGGGACGGGAGATACCCCGCTTTAAAGCCTATGTCGAAAGGTATGCCGAAGCCCCCCAGCCGCAGTTCCCCCGTATAGGCCGGCAGCGGGATAAAATCGTTCAGGCTCGCCGGGAGCATCACGCCGAAATACCCCAGGATGTCGTGGACGGCGTCGGCATTGACCGTTGTGAATCCCGCCGAAGCGCCTATGCCGAAATGGGGCGGTCTGTCTATCAGCTTCCCAATATAGGCGTCGGACCAGTTGAGCCCCAGGGAGGCATTCAGCGGCAGGGCTTCGGCCATGGCCCGCGCGAAATTCTTTGTTCCGTCATATATCTGATTAACAGTAACATTCTGGGAGAAAACAGGCCCGCAAACGCAAAAGGCCGATGCAAGAACAATAACGATCGGAATTTTTCTCGTTTTCATGTCTTACAGTATACTCTCTCTGTCCCAAAAAGCAATAAATTTAAAGATTTTTGGAAATCCTTTTTATAGAAAAAAACTGCCAATTCCCCGGAGGGGGACCGCCGAAATCCCCGGTTCCGATCCGGCCTGCGCCCGTTTTTTTTAAAATACGGCCGGGGCCTATTGACTTTTTTTTTGTTTCAGGTTTAAATGCTTCTAGGCCACCTTAGCTCAGTTGGTAGAGCAAAGGACTGAAAATCCTTGTGTCTAGAGTTCGATTCTCTGAGGTGGCAGGAAAAACGTTCGTAAGCCGGACGTTTTTTTCTTTAACCCCGGCGTTATTTCCCGGAATGCCGGAGGGTTTTGTATGGCTTGGTAGTTTCCTATAATTTCATCGGTGAGTATCGAAAAAAGAGAGGTCTGGCCTTTTTTTTTGAAATTGATGTGCTATAATGAGAGGGATAGGAATAGGAGGCCGAAATTAATGAGAAAACTCGTATTAGTTGTTGGATTGCTGAGCGCTATTCTTATACCTTGCTTTGCCCAGCAGCCTCAGGTTAAGATTCCCAAGGTAGAAGAGGGGAATGCGTTCCTTTACGATACGGACGATCCGGGATACTATATCTCCCATTCTACTTACCCCTTCGGAACCCAGGTTGTTGTGACCAACCTGGATGTCAATCCGCCCAGACAGCTCCAAATGCAGGTCGGCGGGCGTATAGAACAGAATCCCGACTGGCTGGCGGCCATTTCTTCAACCGCCGTAACCCCGCTGGGCATAGACGCCGGCAAGGGGTATGTAAGGGTGCGGATCGCCGAGGTCCCCAAGGTAACCCAGCGCAAAGCCATGCGGGCCACGGTACGCAAATTTTCCCAGCTGGGGCTGGCCATCGGCCGGAGGGACGGGAACGACATGACCGCTTCCCACCCTTCGCTTTCAGTGGGGACGAAGATCAGGGTGACCAACCAGCGGACCGGCCAGTCTGTGGTGGCTACGGTTACCGCCCGGATCCGGGCATCCCAGACCCGCATTCTCGAACTGTCCCGGGCCGCCGCCCGGGTTATAGGCGTCAACAGGTCCACGGAAGTAAGGATAGAATCGCTGGATCAGTAAAAAACAGAGGCGTTTGAGGCATCGGATTCTGAAAGCGCCCCTGGTATATATAAAGGAGTGTCTTTATGAAAAAAGTTAGGCTGTTGGTCCTTTTCGCGCTTTTGGCGCTCCCCGTTCTGTGTGTTTTTGCGCAGCGGAACCGGGAGCTCTATATTTATACCTTTGAAGAGATGTTCCCCCAGGAGATTCTGGACGGTTTTAC
>JAIRRR010000007.1 GCA_031255875.1 Treponema sp. | reverse complement strand
CCGGGGCTTAACTTCGCCGTACCCGCCGAAAGGCTGGCGGCCGCGCTTCCGGCGATGATCCGGGGCGGCAGGGCGGAGCGGCCCTGGCTGGGCCTTTCCATTGCCGAAACAGCGCGGGGTGCCGAGATTATCTATGTTGCGCCCTTTACCCCCGCCGCCGAACAGCGGGTGCCGGAGGGGAGCCTGATTGCCCGTTTTAACGGCCTGGAACTGAGCGCCCCGCAAGGCGCCCTGATCCCCTCTTACCAGGAACTGCTCTTCCCGAACAAACCGGGCGAGCTTGTGTCCCTGGAAACCGATGCGGGGGAAAAATACACCCTTATGACCGTGGCAAGGCCGGATGTCCCCCTGGCAAACGCCGCCAGAATTGACACCAGGGAAAGGCTTGCCGCGCCCCTGTTCGGCCTCATTTTGTCGCCGGCCATCATGGAAGGTCTTTTCTCCTCGGCCTACCAGGTGAAGCGGGTGGTCCGGGGTTCTGTCGCCGATGAAGCCGGGCTTTCCGAGCAGGACCCTGTCTCGATCCGGGGTTTCCGGGTAGTGGAAAAGGATGGCTACGCCCTGCTGGACATCAATGTCAAGAAACGCCGCATGGGCTACCTTGAAACCAACATGCGCCTCGCTGCCGCGCTTGATTCCCCGGATACGCTCTGAGAGGGCCGCCCGCCTTTTAGCGGCCCTTCCGGCGCCCGGCTTAGCCCAGAAGCTCTATGCGCGCCTTGATATAGCTCAGGCTGTCGCTGTTGAGTACCACGCGCCGGTACGGCGTCGCGCCGAATTTTTCCACCTGATACCAGCCGCGGTTCACGAATTTCCGGCTTGCCCCTTCGGCGAACCAGTAGACAAGGGCGATGGTATCCCGGTCCAGCTCTATCGCGTTAAAGCCCTGCCTGCCTATGGCGCAGCCCGAATTGAAAAGGCAGGGGACAGGCAGTTCGTCGCCGTAGAGGCTCTGCTTCAGCATATCCCGCTTTTCCCGGCGCCTCAGTTTTCCCAGATCAACCCTGAGGGCGTCTATTTCGTTTTTAATGCGCTCCCGGCTGTTTTCATCCGCATCGGTGTAGTTCCGGCAGAGGCGTTCGATCTCGTACTTGATGATCTCGAAACGGCCCAGCGATTCGAAGAGCGCCCGGTGGGTATGGCCGATAATTGAAACGCAGCGGTTTTGCCGGGAAAATGAATAGGCTTTTTTTTCAACAACGAATCTGTGGTTAGGGCTGCGGGCGGTGGAAACGTTCCGTATGCCGAAAGGTTTGAGCAGATAGCGGATTCCCAAGCCGACAATGCCATTGAAGTCCGTGTACATCCGGGAAAACTGATGGCCGTGGTACACAAAGACCGGGAACTGGGGGGTCTCGATGCGCACGACATTGTAAAGCGGGTAGGGGTAGTCCCGCTCAAAGAGCAGGGCTTCGTCATGGTTGCCCAGGGTCTTGAAGAACCGGCCTTCTGCGGCGAACAGATCAAAGAGCCGGTAGAACTGGGGCCACTTGGCGCGGACGGAAGCCGGGGAATGGCGCTGGAGTTCCTCGATATCCCCGTTCAGGAGGAGGTTCCAGCCGGAGGGGAAGTAGTACTGTTCCAGGATGGTGTGGAGCAGGGCGCCGTTGAACTCAAGGTCGTCCCTGCGGCCGCCCCCCATGTGCAGATCGCTTACCACGATAACCCTGCCCCCCTGGGCAATATCGAGCGCCGCCTCGGGGTCGAAGCGGGGGCCGGACGCGCCGGCAAAAAACGAACGGTTGAAGGGAGCTTCCGGGTTATGCATCGGCATCTACCCTATCATAGATTCCCGGTTTGAATAAGCCTTGCGGGAAGCCCCGGAAACCCGGGCCTGTAAAAGATAACGCGGGGCCGATCCGCGCGCCCGCCTTGATTCGTCAAAACGAGCCGCCAAACAAAGGCTTGAATTATGTTGGGAATAGTGGGATATTTTACCAGGCCGGAAAGGGGAGCTATGCCCGCGTCCGCGCGGATTCCGCGCGACGTCGGTATTTTCCTTGCCGGCACCGGGATTGCATGATGACTGACATACTGAAGCGGGAATGGATTTATTTCTGGTACTACTTTTCAATCCAGTTCCAGCAGATAGCCTGGTATTGGGTTTTCGGCATGGCCCTGGGTTCCCTGATTTCCGTATTCGGAAAGGAAAAGATCCACGGCCTTTTTGCCGCCATGCGGGACAGGAAGTTCGGGGTTCTCGGCGTAATCCCCGCGTCGCTTTTGGGAATCGCCTCGCCCCTCTGCATGTACGGGACCATACCCATTGCCGCTTCCTTCTCGGAAAAGGGCATGGAGGAGGACTGGATCGCCGCCTTTATGATGGGCTCCATCCTGCTTAACCCCCAGCTCCTCTTTTACAGCGCCGCCCTGGGGCCCCTGGCCCTGGTAATCCGTTTTGCAAGCTGTTTCCTCTGCGGCGTCGCGGCGGGCCTTCTGGTGCGTTTCTTCTTTAAAAACAAGAATTTTTTGAATTTTTCGGGGTTTGCGCAACAGGCAAGCCGCGATACGGACCCGAATCCGTTCATGCGTTTCCTGAAAAACCTGTTGCGGAACTTCAGGGCCACCGGCCTGTACTTCCTTATCGGGGTGGCCCTTTCCGCGCTTTTCCAGCGTTATGTCCCGCCGGAGACCGCAGCGGCGCTTTTCGGCGGGAGCGGCGGCAGCCTGCGCGGGTTCGGGGTTTTGATGGCGGCAACTATCGGCGTGCCGCTCTACGTGTGCGGCGGCGGCACCATCCCCCTGCTTATGTCCTGGCTCAACAGCGGCATGAGCATGGGCTCGGCCGCCGCGTTTATGATAACCGGCCCCGCCACGAAGAT
>JAIRRR010000311.1 GCA_031255875.1 Treponema sp. | reverse complement strand
TGATCTCGGTTTTAGGTTTTTTTGAGCGGAAGGCCGGTTTCCGGCCGAATAATTGCGTTTATTCGCCTTCCTCAGCGTGGGCCGAAACAAATACAATACCGTATGTTCCGAAACCGCCGAAATTGCGCCCTGTGGGGCGGTATATCCAGGGAACGGCGTTCCCTGCCCGCCGGACGGCGCGGTTATGCGGCCGCGCGAGGGTACGGTTGTCAAGGAGTTTTTAGTAGATGCCTACAATTAACCAGTTGGTCCGTTTCGGGCGGCGGCAAGTCGGTTCTAAGACGAAGTCCCCGGCGCTGCAGTCCTGCCCCCAGAAGCGGGGGGTTTGCACCCGTGTCATGACGGTTACCCCCAAGAAGCCGAATTCGGCCCTGCGGAAGGTGGCCCGCGTGCGCCTCTCCCACGGCACCGAAGTAACCGCCTATATCCCCGGCATCGGCCACAACCTCCAGGAGCACTCGGTGGTTTTGGTCCGGGGCGGGCGGATCAAGGACCTCCCCGGGGTCCGGTATCATATAATCCGGGGCGCCAAGGATACCCTTGGGGTAGAAGATCGCAAGCGCGGCCGGTCCAAATACGGCGCCAAACGGCCAAAGGCTTAGGATTTTATGGGAAGGAAGAAAAAAACCATTGACCGGGGCATAGCCCCGGACCCGAAGTACAACAGCCCGGTGGTTTCCAAATTTGTCAACCGCATGATGTGGGAGGGCAAGCGTTCCGTGGCGCTCAGGATCGTCCACGAGGCCCTGGAGAATCTGGGCTCCAAGGCCGAGAAAGAGCCGCTCGAGGTGTTTCTCAAGGCCATCGAGAACATCAAGCCCGTAGTCGAGGTAAAATCCCGGCGCGTCGGCGGCGCTACCTACCAGGTCCCGGTGGAGATACGGGAGGCCCGGCGCGAAGCCCTGGGCATGCGCTGGATCATCAAGGCGGCGCGGGCAAGGTCCGGCCGCGGCATGGGCGACAGGCTTGCCGCGGAACTCCTGGATGCGTATAATAGCACCGGTACCGCCTTCAAAAAGAAGGAAGACACCCACAAGAACGCCGAGGCAAACAAGGCATTCGCCCATTACCGGTGGTAGGCGGCTCCCGGCCGGGAAGGCCGGGGCTTCGATTGTGTATTTTCGCGGACGACGCTTGCGCCGGCTTCCGTGTTTGTTCCAAAGGTAAGCCGCGGGCTTACCGGTTGTTTTTTGAAATGGTTGCCGGCGCGGCTGCGCCGGAAATATTGGTCGTACTGTTCGGCTTGGCCGGGGAGGTGGAGTAGAAGAAATCTGTATAATACCTCTGGCCGGCCTGCGGTACGGGTTGTCGGTACTCCAAACCGATCATCGGGAAGGCGGGTTTCATGGCTGCTATGGCAAAGGCCCGGCCCTTCCGCAATCCGGCCCCGCCGGGTTGCGCGCGAAAGGCGGCGGTGGGACAGGTGGAACTGAGCTGATCTTAAGCCGGGAGCGTTCCTGCGCCGGTTAATTTCCAATTCACGTTCTGCCTGTATAATAGATTCCCCCCGCCCGGTACCGGCCGCCCCGGAATGTCGCGTTTCGGGGCAGGAAGTTTTGAATGATGGCCTTGCATTCTTTCGGATGTTTGGCTATACTGCGTATCCCGCCTGTCGGGATATGACTTAAACCTAGTATTCAGATTAAATGTCTTTATTAAGGAGGACATGGAATGGCAAAAGATAAGTTTAACCGTACCAAGACCCATATGAACGTGGGGACCATCGGCCACGTAGATCACGGTAAGACGACGCTTTCGGCGGCTATCACCATGTATTGCGGCAAGCATTACGGTGATAAGATCATGAAATTTGATGATATCGACAACGCGCCGGAAGAGAAGGCCCGCGGTATCACCATCAACACCCGGCACCTGGAATACCAGTCCGAAAAGCGGCACTACGCCCACATCGACTGCCCCGGGCACGCCGACTACATTAAGAACATGATCACCGGCGCGGCCCAGATGGACGGGTCCGTCCTGGTCGTTTCCGCGCCGGATTCGGTTATGCCCCAGACCCGCGAGCACATCATCCTGGCGCGCCAGGTGGGCGTCCCCAGCATGATCGTCTTCCTGAACAAGGTGGACCTGGTGGACGATCCCGAACTTCTGGAACTGGTCGTGGAGGAGATCAAGGACGTGCTTACCGCCAACGGGTTCCCGGGCGACGAGATCCCCATCATCCAGGGCTCCGCTTTCAAGGCAATGGAGGCCCTCAACAGCGGCGCGGAGAACGAGGATACCGAGTGTATCCAGGAGCTTCTGAACGCCATGGACTCCTATTTCCCCGATCCTATCCGCGACGCCGATAAGCCCTTCCTCATGCCCATCGAGGACGTGTTCACCATTCCCGGCCGCGGCACGGTCGTTACCGGCAAGGTGGACCGGGGCATTCTCAAGGCCATGGACCCCGTCGAAATCGTCGGCATCAGGCCCACCCAGCAGACGGTCGCCACCAGCCTCGAAATGTTCAACAAAACCCTGGAGGATGTCCAGGCCGGCGAGAACGTCGGCGTGCTGCTCCGCGGCATAGACAAGAAGCAGGTGGAGCGCGGCCAGGTTTTGGCCAAGCCCGGATCCATCACCCCCCACAACAAGTTCAAGGGCCAGATTTACTGCCTTTCCAAGGAGGAAGGCGGGCGGCACAGCCCGTTCTTCAAAGGCTACCGGCCCCAGTTCTACTTCAGGACCACGGACATCACAGGCACGGTCGATCTCCCCGAGGGCAAGGAGATGGTCATGCCCGGTGACAACACCGAGATCGTGGGCGAGCTGATACACCCCATCGCCATGGAGAAGGGGCTTCGTTTCGCTATCCGGGAAGGTGGTAAAACCGTCGCTTCCGGCCAGGTCACCGAGATTATCGCGTAACGGCGGAGTACATGCAGGATGATGGCGTTCCGGCCCCGGCCGGGACGCCGTAAAAGGGCTTGCCGTTTGTAAAGCGGCGGGCTCTCCGTTATCCTGAGGAGGAATAATGGCTAAGGAGCGAATTCGCGTGCGGTTGCGCGGTTTTGATGTAGAGCTGATAGACCAGAGCGCGAAATCCATAGTACAAACGGTTCAGAAGGCGGGGGCCAAGGTCACCGGCCCCATCCCCCTGCCGACCCGTTTTAACAAGATCACGGTGCTTCGTTCACCCCACGTGAACAAGAAATCCCGGGAGCAGTTTGAAATGCGGACCCATAAGCGGCTGATCGACATCATCGATCCTTCGTCCGAGGTTATGGATTCCCTGATGAAGCTTGAACTCCCCGCCGGTGTGGATGTTGAGATAAAGCAATAGTTTTTATTGTGTCGTAATTCAGCGGCAGACGGCCCCGGGGCCACGGGGTAGCGTGCCGGACAATTGGAGCGAGCGATGTTGGGGCTTTTAGCCAGAAAAGTGGGGATGACCCAGATATTTGACGACGAGGGTAACCTGGTTCCGGTTACGGTTATCCGTATCGATCCGAATACGGTTATCGCCCGGAAAACCCAGGAGAAAGACGGCTATGCCGCGGTGCTTCTGGGCATTGACGATCTCAAGCCTTCCAGGGTGACCAAGCCCTACAAAGGCCAGTTTCCGGAAAACATTGCCCCCAAGAGGCGGATCAGGGAATTCCGGGATTTTGAAAAGGAAGTCGCCGTGGGCGACGCCATAGGCGCGGAACTTTTCGAGGGCGCCCGCTATGTGGATGTCTGCGGCATTTCCAAGGGGAAGGGCTTCCAGGGCGTCGTGAAGCGCTGGGGTTTTGCCGGCGGCCGCCATACCCACGGCTCCAAATTCCACCGCGAGCCCGGCTCGACCGGGCAGTCCACCTATCCCCACAAGACCTTTAAGAACGTAAAGCTTCCCGGCCGCATGGGGCGGGAAAGGACGACGGTCCTCAGCCTCATGGTGGTCAAGGTTGATGCCGAGAAACAGCTTATCATGGTCCGCGGCGCGGTCCCGGGCGTAAACCAGGGGATTGTGATGGTCAGGACCGCGGTAAAGAAACAGCGGGGAATGTGATGAATCGCACAGTGTATTCCATCGACGGAAAAGAAAAGGGAAGCATAGAGCTGGACGACGCCGTTTTCGGCCTGCCGATTAACGACGGCGTGATCTGGCACGCCATAAACAACGAGCTTGCCAACAAGCGCCTGGGGACCGCCAGCACCAAGGGCAGGGGCGAGGTCCACGGCTCCAATGCCAAGCCCTACAAGCAGAAAGGGACCGGCCGCGCCCGCCGGGGCGACAAGAAATCCCCGGTCTTGGTGGGGGGCGGCACGGTATTCGGCCCCAAGCCCCGGGATTTTTCTTATTCCATCCCGAAAAAAGCCAAGCGCCTTGCCCTGAAGACCATTTTGAGCCTGAAAATCCGGAGCGATAACCTTAAAATCGTCGAAGATTTCTCCGTGGAAACCGGAAAAACCAAGGACCTTGCCGGGATCCTCAGGAATTTCGGGGAAGCTGAGCGGACGGTGATCATCCTCAAGGACGACGACAGCATGGTGAAACGCGCCGGGGCCAATATCCCCTGGCTGTCTTTCCTCTCCTATAACCGCCTGCGGGCCCACGATCTGTTCTACGGCCGCCGGGTGCTGCTCCTCGAATCCGCGGCGAAAAACCTCAACGCCTTTTACGGGGCGCCGTCCGCCCTGCCGGACGACGCCATTCCGGGCGATGAGCTGCCGGGTGCTGCCTTGCCAGACGATGCCCCGGCCACCGCCCAGGAGGTTTCCGAATGATTTACGAGAATATCCTTATTGAGCCGGTGCTTTCCGAAAAGGCGAATCTTTTGCGGGAACAGGGCAAATACGTGTTTAAGGTAGACCCCAGGGCCAACAAGCTCCAGATCAAAGAGGCCGTGCGCCGGCTTTTCAACGTGCACCCGGTTTCCTGCACGGTCATGGTGGTCGGGGGCAAGCCCAAGCGGCAGCGCTACAAGCGGGGGTACACCGCGACCTGGAAGAAGGCGATAGTCCGGCTTGCCAAGGACGAGAAGATCCCCCTGTTCGAGGGAGTGTAAGGAAAGATCATGGGTATCAAAACATACAAACCGATTACCGCCGGCATGCGGCAGCTTATAGGCCTCGATTTTTCCGAGCTCACCAAGGGCGTCAAGCCGGAGAAATCCCTTACCTCGGGGCGTGCCGAGCGGGCGGGCCGCGACTGGAACGGCAGGATCAGCGTCCGGCACAAGGGCGGCGGCCACAAGCGCCGCTACCGGACCATCGACTTCAAACGGGACAAGCTCGGCGTCCCCGGCAAGGTCGCCACCATCGAGTACGATCCCAACCGGAGCGCCAATATCGCGCTTATCAAGTACACCGACGGGGAGAAGCGCTATATCCTTGCCCCGAAAGGGCTGGCGGTCGGCTCGGTCATAAAAGCCGGCCCGGACGCGCCCATCGAGGCGGGGAACGCCCTGCCCCTGGAGAATATCCCCCTGGGCTTTACGGTGCACAACATCGAGCTTACCCTGGGCAGGGGCGGCCAGATGGTCCGTTCCGCCGGGGCCGGCGCCCTGATCGCGGCGAAAGAGGGCGACTATGTCACCGTCAAGCTGCCTTCGGGCGAGATGCGCATGGTTTTCAGGAAGTGCTACGCGACCATCGGGACCGTGGGGAACGAGGACCACATGAACACCCGCCTCGGCAAGGCCGGCCGGAAGCGCTGGCTCGGGATACGGCCGACGGTCCGCGGCATGGCGATGAACCCGGTCGATCACCCCCACGGGGGCGGCGAGGGCAAGAGCAAGGGTATCCACCCGGTGACCCCCTGGGGCCAGCCGACCAAGGGGTACAAAACCCGCAACAAGCACAAACCTTCGTCCCGGTTTATCGTAAGCCGAGGCAAGAAGAAATAAGGGGTAAGGATGTCGAGATCCATTAAAAAAGGGCCTTTTATCGAGAAGAGCCTCTATAAAAAGGTGCTGGAGATGAGCAAGTCCGGGGAACGGAAGATGATCAAAACCTATTCCCGCTGTTCCACCATCTTTCCGGAAATGGTGGGCGGGACGATCTCCGTCTATAACGGGAAAACCTGGATCCCCGTGTACATCACGGAGAACCTGGTCGGCCACAAGCTGGGCGAATTTTCGCCTACCCGCATCTTCCGGGGGCACGCCGGGTCCGACAAGAAGGCGTCAAAGGGTTAAATTATGGCGGAAAGAAAGACAAAGCCCGGTTACCGGGCGGTAACCAAGTACCTGCTCGTCTCGCCCTACAAGATCCGGCCGGTGGCGGACCTGATCCGCCGCAAGCCCTATCCCGAGGCGATGTCCCTGCTCGAGAATATGCCCCATCGCGGCGCGAAGATCATCAGGAAGACGGTCAAATCCGCGGCGTCCAACGCGCTGAGCAAGAACAAGCAGCTGGACGAAGACATGCTCTACGTGAAGGAGATCATGATAGACGAGGGCCCCCGGATGAAGCGGATCTGGTTCCGCGCCCGGGGAAGGGCGGATATGCTGCTTAAAAGGATGTGCCATGTGACTGTGGTAATTGACGAAGTGCGGGCTTCCGGCTCGCCCCGGGCCAAGGGCTCCGTGAAAAAGGCGGGGGAGTAAAGTGGGACAAAAAGTAAACCCGATCGGGCTGAGAGTCGGAGTGAATAGGACCTGGGGCTCCCGCTGGTACGTGGACCCCAAGGAATACGCCAACACCCTGCACGAGGATATCAAGCTCCGGAAACTTATCGGGGCGATGCCGGAGACCAGGGGCGCGGATATCGCGGAACTGGAGATTATCCGGCATCCCCAGCGGATCACCATCGTCATCCATACCGCCCGGCCGGGGGTCATTATCGGCGTCAAGGGCGCCAATATCGAAAAGATCGGGATGGAGCTGCAAAAGCACGTGTCCAGGAAGATCCAAATCAAGATCAAGGAAGTGCGGAACGCGGACAACAACGCCCAGATTGTCGCCCAGAACATAGCTCGCCAGCTCCTCGCCCGCAGCTCCTTCCGCCGGACCATGAAGCAGGCCATCAGCAACGCCATAAAGAAGGGCAACGCCCAGGGCGTCAAGGTGCGGCTTTCCGGGCGTCTCGGCGGCGCGGAAATGTCCCGCACCGAGGAGGCGAAGGAGGGGAGGATACCCCTCCACACCCTGCGGGCGGATATAGACTACGGGTTCACCGAGGCGCATACCACCTTCGGGGCTATCGGCATCAAGGTCTGGGTCTACAACGGCATGAAGTACGGCAAAGAACAGAAAGAGGACGCGGGCCTGCTGGTCCGCAAGCAGCGCCGCCCGGGAGAGCGGGCCGATCGCGGCGAGCGCGCCCCGGCGCGGGGCTAGGAAGGGGAGTGTATGTTAAGTCCTAAGCGTGTAAAATTCCGGAAGGTCCAGCGGGGCAGAATGTCCGGCGACGCTACCCGGGGCAATACGGTGATCTTCGGCGAATACGGCCTGGTAGCCATGGACCGGATGTGGATAACGAACCGGCAAATCGAGGCGGCCCGTGTCGCTATGAACCGGCATGTAAAGCGCGGCGGCAAGCTCTGGATACGCATTTTTCCGGACAAGCCCTTTTCCAAGAAGCCTGCGGAAACCCGCATGGGCAAGGGCAAGGGCGCGCCGGAGTCCTGGGTGGCGGTGGTCAAGCCCGGCACGGTCATGTTCGAGCTTGGCGGCATTGACCGGAATTTGGCCGAGGAGGCCATGGTTCTGGCCGGCTCGAAGCTGCCGATCAGGACCAGGTTCGTGGCCCGTTCCGATTTCGAGCTGGGCCTGTAGCCCGGCCGCAAGGGGGAGAGGATATGGCAGCCTATGCCTTTCGCGGCCGTATGGCCGCGCTATCAAACCGGACAGGATGCGCAGCGTCATGAAAAATTCGTTCAAAAATTTGAGTTTCGCGGAGCTCAAGGCCAAGCGCGACGAGCTCAGCAGGAAGTACATGGAGCTTCGTTTCAAGATCGTCATCGGCCATGTGGAAAACCCGCTCCAGAAGCGTACCATGCGCAGGCAGATCGCCCGGCTCAATACGCTGATCCACGCCCAGGAGAAGGCCCAGGCCCTGGAGAAACTGGCCGCCAAGGCCTGATACCGGCCCGGCAGCCGGGAACCCCGGGTTCCCTTCCGGCCGGACGGCGCGGCGGCGCGCCGCATATATTAGGGAGTATGAAGGAATAAGATGGCAGAAGATACGGCAAAGCCCGCGAGGGGCGGCAAAAAAGAGTTTGTGGGGATCGTGAAAAGCGACAAGATGAACAAGACTATCGTCGTGGCGGTGGAAACCACCACGCTTCACCCCCTTTACAAGAAGTACGTGAAGCGGGTGAAGAAGCTCAAGGCTCACGACGAGGCCAACGACGCGAAAACCGGCGACCGGGTCCGCGTGGTTGAATGCCGGCCTCTCAGCAAGGAAAAATGCTGGAAACTGACGGAAATTGTCGAGCGCGCGCGTTAGATGACGCTAAAGTGTTACGCTCTAAGGGGTGTGGTTTAAATGATCCAGGTAGAGACTTTCCTGAATGTGGCCGACAATTCAGGCGCCAAGATAGCCCAGTGTATCAAGGTTCTTGGCGGATCAAAGCGGAAGTACGCGAGCATCGGCGACATTATCGTTGTGGCGGTCAAGGACGCCCTTCCCACTTCGGCGATAAAGAAGGGCTCGGTAGAAAAGGCCGTTGTCGTGCGTACCCACAAGGAGTACCGCCGGAAGGACGGCACGTATATCAGGTTCGATGACAACGCCTGTGTGATTATCGACGCGGCGCAGAACCCCAAGGGGAAGCGCATCTTCGGGCCGGTCGCACGGGAATTGCGGGAAAGGGGGGATTTTATGAAGATCGTATCCCTGGCCCCGGAAGTTTTGTAGGAGCGGGATCATGGCTGAAGCAGCGCATAAATTCAAGCTGAAGAAAGAAGACACGGTCCAGATCATTGCCGGGAAGGACAAGGGCAAGCGGGGCCGCATTCTTAAAATACTGAGGGACAAGGACCGGGTGGTGGTGGAAGGCGCCAATATCGTCAAAAAGGCGAAAAAGCGCCGGAACCAGCAGGACAGGGGCGGAATCGTCGAGATAGAGGCGCCGATCCATTCTTCAAACCTGATGATAGTCTGCAAAAAATGCGGGCCCACCCGGATCGGGTACAAGATCGAGGGGGGGAATAAAACCCGGGTATGCAGGAAATGCGGGGAGGCTCTGTAATGGCTCAGTACGAACCTCGGCTTAAGAAAATATACCAGGAGCAGTTCGCCCCTGAGCTGTTCAAGGAATTCGGCTACAAGTCGCCCATGCAGATTCCCAGGCTGGAGAAGATCATAGTCAGCATGGGCGTCGGCGAGGCGCTTCAGAACAAGAAGCTGCTGGACGCCGCCATTGACGACCTTACCCTTATCACCGGCCAGAAGGCGGTGAAGACCAAGGCGCGCAAGAGCATCGCCAACTTCAAGATAAGGGCCGGCCAGGAAATCGGCGCGAAAGTCACCCTGAGGGGTGCGATGATGTACGAATTCTTCGACCGGCTGGTAAACGTGGCCCTGCCCCGCGTCAAGGACTTCAGGGGGGTGAATCAGAACGCCTTCGACGGGCGCGGGAACTACGCGCTAGGCATAACCGAGCAGATCATCTTCCCGGAAATTGACTTTGACAAGATTGAACGGGTGGCGGGACTCAATATCGTAATCGTCACCACGGCCCGGACCGACGCGGAGGCGAAGGCCTTCCTGGCGAAGTTCGGAATGCCCTTCAGGAAGTAGGAGGTACTATGGCAAGAAAAGCGATGATCAT
Organism: Treponema sp.; assembly: GCA_031255875.1. Lineage (GTDB taxonomy): Bacteria > Spirochaetota > Spirochaetia > Treponematales > Breznakiellaceae > JAIRRR01. The sequence goes on along the minus strand of JAIRRR010000311.1, from coordinate 2,369 downwards.
TAAGGCGCTCAGGACGCCCAAATATAAAACCCGGAAGGTGAACCGCTGCCGGATCTGCGGAAGGGCCCGCGGGTATCTGCGCAAATTTGAGATGTGCCGCCTTTGCTTCCGCAAGCTGGCAAGCGAGGGGCTTATTCCCGGCGTCACAAAATCAAGCTGGTAGGAGATAAGGATGAGTGTTTCTGATCCCGTTGCGGATATGCTGACCAAGATCCGGAATGCCGGAATGGCAAAACATGAAAAGGTTGATATCCCTACCTCCAGGCTGAAGCTCGAAATCGTCAAGATTTTAAAAACCGAAGGGTATATCAAGAATTTCAAAAAGGTCAACCAGGAGGGCGGCAACACCATCAGGGTTTTCCTTAAGTACGACGAGCAAACCGGGCCGATAATTCACGGCATGGAAAAAATTTCCAAACCCGGCCGCCGCGTGTACACGGGCTATAAAAATATGCCCAGGGTTTTCAACGGTTACGGGACCCTGATCGTCTCCACGTCGATCGGGGTGACGACCGGCAAGAAGGCCGCCGAGAAAAGGGTCGGCGGCGAGATCATCTGTACGGTCTGGTAAGAGGGGTAATATGTCGCGTATCGGTAAAATTCCGGTTAAGGTTCCCCAGGGAGTCAAGGTAAATTTTGACAACGGGCTTATCACCGTGGAAGGCCCCAAGGGGAAGCTGACCCAAAAGTATCACCCGGTGATAAATTTTGAAGCCAGGGACGAGGAGATCGTCGTAACCCGCTCCGATGAGGAAAAGCAGACCAAGGCCTACCACGGCCTTTACCGGAATCTGCTCAGCAACATGGTAACCGGGGTTTCCGCAGGCTTTACCAAGACCCTGATCATCACCGGCGTCGGCTACCGGGCGGAAATCCAGGGCAGCCTCATTTCCATGAGCCTGGGCTATTCCACCGATGTCTACGTGGGCATCCCCGAAGGGATCACGGTTACCGCCGAGGGGCCGGGCAAGCTGGTGATAAGCGGGATTGACCGGCAGCGGATCGGCCAGTTCGCCTCGGAGATCCGCAGGCTCAGACCCCCCGAGCCGTACAAGGGCAAGGGAATCCGTTATGATGATGAGAAGATCCGCAGGAAAGTCGGCAAGTCGGGCGTCAAGTAGCGCGGGCCTTACCGGCCGGCGCGGCGCGGACGCGGCGCGAGATTGAGGAGAATGGATATTTATGCTGCCAAAGATGACTGAAAAGGACCGGAAACGGCTCAAGAGGAAAGTGCATATCCGCAAACGTATTTCCGGGACCGACAAAAGGCCCCGGATGACCGTTACCCGGAGCAACCGCAGGCTCTCGATCCAGGCGATCGACGACGTGAAGGGGCATACCCTTGCTTCCGCCTCTACCCTGGAGAAGGATCTGCGGGACATCAAGGCCACGGTGGAAGGCGCCGGCAGGCTGGGGGAGATTATGGGGAAAAGGCTTCTGGAAAAGAACATCAGCGAAGTGGTTTTTGACCGGAATGGTTATCTGTATCACGGCGTCGTCAAGGCGATTGCCGACGGAGCCCGGAAAGCCGGGGTCAAGTTCTAGGGGGCGGGATGTCAGACGTACAGGAAAGGCGTGAAGAGGACCGCCCGGCCGGCGGGCGGGGCGGGCAGGCCAGACCCGAAGGCCGCGGCCGCCGGGACAGAGGCCGAGACCGGGACAGGGACCCGGCGGACAAGGAATTCGTTGAAAAGCTGGTCAAGCTGAACCGGACCGCGAAGGTGGTAAAGGGCGGTCGGCGCTTCTCGTTTTCGGCGCTTACCGTGGTGGGCGACCGCAAGGGGAAGGTGGGCTTCGGCTTCGGCAAGGCCAACGACGTTTCCGAAGCCATCCGCAAGAGTATCGACAAGGCCAAGAGGAGCCTGGTGGAGCTTCCGGTGAAGAACGGGACCATCCCCCACGAGGTGAACGGCTTTTTCAAGGCTTCCCAGGTCCTGCTCAAGCCGGCCTGCTCCGGGACCGGGATTATCGCCGGGGGGGCGGTGCGGGCCATAATGGAGGCCGGCGGCGTCACCGACATACTCAGCAAGTCCATCGGCGCGTCAAGCCAGTACAACGTGCTCAAGGCGACCTTCAACGGCATCAGCAAGCTGATGAACGCCAAGCAGATCGCCGCGAACCGGGGCAAGCCTTTTAAGGAGCTGTGGGGTTAGTATGGCGGGAAGAATCAGAATACGTTTAGTGCGCAGCCAGATAGGCGCCCTCCCCAGGCAGCGGGCCACGGTCCGTTCCCTGGGCCTGCGGAAGATCGGGTCCGTGGCCGAGCAGGAGGCGACTCCCGCGATCCTGGGGATGGTGAGGGCCGTCGCCCACATGGTGTCGGTAGAGGAAATTCCGGGCGGGCAGGAACCCCGGGATTCGTAGTTTCC
>JAIRRR010000225.1 GCA_031255875.1 Treponema sp. | reverse complement strand
AATGGGTGCATGTGCTGGTTTTGCGGGTCCCCGGTCACCGATGCCGAGCCCATAGGCCGTTCCCTCCGCTGCCCCGGCTGCGGCAGGGATCTCCGGTCCTGCCGGAACTGCCGCTCCTATCTGCCGGGAAGCCGGGCCGACTGCCGGGAGGCGCAGGCTGAGCTTGTGGCCGACAAGGAACGGGGCAATTTTTGCGACTGGTTTTCCCTGGACGCCAAATACCGGGGGAAAAGCGCCGGAGCGGGGAAGGCCAGGGACGCTGCGGCCGAAGCGCGGCAGGCTTTCGACAAACTTTTCGGCTAGGCGGCCGCCGGGCTTATCGTGATGGATCTGCGGCCTGTCCTGTTTCTTGATTCCGGCATCGGGGGGCTTCCCTACTGCGGCCGCTTTGCGCGGCGCAACCCCGGCGAGCGGGTAATTTACGTTGCCGACCGCGCCAATTTCCCATACGGCGGGAAGGACCGGGACGCGCTCGGGAGGATACTCTCCGCCCTTGCCCGCGATCTGGACAATCTTTTCAGGCCCAAACTTGCGGTGCTGGCCTGCAATACCGCTTCCGTTACCGCGCTGGCCCTGCTCAGGGAGCGTTTCCCGGGCATACGCTGGGTGGGGACGGTCCCGGCGGTGAAGCCTGCGGCAAGCGCGAGCCTGAAGCGCCATATCGGGATACTGGGCACGGCGCGCACGATTGCGGATCCCTATACGGAGGGGCTGCTCCGCCGCTGCGCGCCCGGCTGCAAACTGACGGGGATCGCCGCGCCGGACCTGGTGGACTTTGTGGAACGGGGCGGGGACCGCGCGGGTATTGACGAACAGCGCGGCCGGGCGGCGCCCTATATCGCCGGATTCCGCCGGGCCGGGGCTGACGCCGTTGTCCTGGGCTGCACGCACTTTGTGTTCCTGCGCGACGCGTTCGAGTCGCTTTCCGGGGAGGGAAGCCCGGAGGAAGCTGTCCGTATCTTCGATTCGGTCGAGGGGGTGGCAGGCCGCGCGGAATCGCTGCTTGAAAAGCACGGTATCCGCGCCGCGCCCGGCGGAGGGGCGGCCCTGCCCGGGGAAAGGCCCCGGAATCTGCTCGTGCTTACCGGGGACGGGGAGCCGGGGGAACTCTGGCGCCAAAGGGCCGCCGATGCCGGGCTTTCCCTCGGGCGGCTCGGGGAATTTTAGCAGCTTATGGAACGCGCCCTTGTAATCCGGGGTTCCCGGAATATTTTTACGGTGCGCCTTTTCAGGGAAGGGGAGGCCGCCGGAGTTTCGCTTGAGTGCCGCATAAAGGGCAAGATCCTTAAAGGGGTGGAGCGTTACTACAACCCCCTTGCCCCCGGCGACTATGTCGCGGTAGAGGAAGATCCTTCCCGGCCCGGGACAGGGCTCATTCTGGCGGTGGAGGAGCGGCGGAACCGTTTTACCCGCTTTAACCAGAAAGGGCTTGGGGCGAACCGTTCTGCGGCATCCCAGCTTTTGGCGGCCAACATCGACCTCGTCCTCTGCGTCGCCACTCCCGCGTCCCCCCCCTTCCGGCCCCGGTTCCTGGACCGGGCCCTTGTCCAGGCGGAAATTGCCGGCATCCCTGCGGCCATTGTGTGCAACAAGCAGGATATTTTTGACGGCAACATCGACACGGACGAGCGGCTTGAGGATTTTGCCCGCATCGGCTACCCGGTGCTGCGGGTTTCCGCGAAAACCGGGGAGGGCATGGAAGAGCTGCGGCGCTTTGCTGCGGGAAAACTGTCCGTCCTGGCGGGGCAGTCGGGCGCGGGCAAGTCAAGCCTGATAAACGCGCTGATTCCCGGGACAGGCGCGCGGGTGGGGGGCATCAACGAAAAGTACGACAGGGGGAACCACACCACCGCCATGTCGGTTTTGTTCGAAGGCCCGGGCATCCGCCTTATCGACACCCCGGGAATACGGAGGCTGCTCCCGGACGGCGTTACGGGCGGGGAGCTTATTCATTATATGAAGGAATTCGCGCCCCTTGCGGGGAAATGTTCTTACGGCCTTTCCTGTTCCCACGAAACCGAGCCGGGCTGCAAGGTGCTTGAGGCAGTGGCCGCAGGGGCGATCCACGAGGATCGCTACGAAAGCTACCTGCGGATACGGGAAGAACTTTCGGAATTATTATGAACGATAAAACCCTCGCCCTGCTGGAATTCGACTCGGTGCGTAACGCTGTTTCGCTTTGCGCGTTAAGCGAGGAGGCCGGCAGGAAGATAGGCGAATCCCTCCCGCTTTGCGACAGCGAAGCCGCCGCCTCTCTCAAGCGCCTTGTATCCGCCGTGCTGGACCGGCTCAATTCCGGCAGCGCCGAGCCGCCGGGCGCCATTCCCGCCATCGCCCCGCTGCTCCCGGCCCTCGGCGTGGAAGGGGCCGTCCTTGGCGCGGAGGAACTCTGCGCCCTGGGAATTTTCGCGGAGCGGGGGGAGGCGCTCAGGGAGTGGCTATGCGGCGGGGAATGCGGGGAGGAAAGCCAAGACGCGCTTAAGGAGGTCACCGGCAGCATGCCCGACTGCCGGGCCGTTTCCCGGGAGGTTTTCCGGGTGCTGGACAGGGACGGAAGGCTGCGGGACCTTCCGGAATTCCGGGAGATAAAGAGGCGGATACAGGGCCTGGCGGCGGAACTGGAAAAGGCCGTGGCGCGTTACGCGGGGAACGAGGAAACCCGCCGCATGCTCCAGTCGCCTGTTCCTTCCCAGCGGGACGGGAGGACCGTGCTGGCCGTAAAGGCGAATTTCCGGGGGCGCATCAAAGGCATAGTCCACGAGGTTTCGGGCACGGGGCAGACCCTGTTCGTGGAGCCCGAGGACGTGGTCGAGAAGAACAACAGCATCGTCATCGAACAGCGGCGCCTTGACGCCGAAATACGCCGCGTCTTGCGGGAGACAACCGCGGCGGTTTCGTCTTTCCGGGAAGACCTGGCCCTGTTCCACGAGCGGGTGGTGTACCTGGAAACCCTCCGCGCCCGCGCCCGCTATTCCCGCGACGGCCGGGGCTGTTTTGCCAAAGACGCCGGGGAGCTTGTGCTGGTGAAGGCGCGGCATCCGCTTTTGGGAAGCCGGGCGGTCCCCATCGACTTTGCCATGGGCAGCGCGATCGTGATCATCACCGGGCCCAATACGGGCGGGAAAACCGTCGCGCTCAAGACCATCGGGCTTTTCGCCCTGATGAACCAGTTCGGCCTTGCCCTTCCCGCAGGCGAGGGGACATCGCTCCCGGTCTTCGACGGGGTCTACGCCGACATCGGGGACGAGCAGTCGCTCGCCCAGTCCCTCTCCACCTTCTCCGCCCATATAGCCGGCATCGCTTCGATCACCGCCCGCGCCACGTCCCGGTCGCTCGTGCTGCTGGACGAACTCGGCTCCGGCACCGATCCCCAGGAAGGCGGGGCCATCGCCATGGCCGTTCTGGATCACTTTATAGAAAAAGGCCCGCGGGTCGTCGTTACCACCCACCACGGGGCGCTGAAAAATTACGGCTATACCCGCTCCGGCGTGGAAAACGCCTCGGTGGAATTCGACGGCCTGACCCTGTCGCCCACCTACCGGATAGTTATGGGCATCCCCGGGGAAAGCCGCGCGGTGGATATAGCCGCCCGGAACGGCCTCCCCGCCGCTATTGTCGCCGGGGCCCGCTCCTACCTGGAAGGCGAGCGCGCGGACGTTTCCGCCCTGATCGCCGAGCTCAAGAGAAAACGCCGGGATCTGGACGCGGCGCAGAAAGAAGCCGGGGAAACGGAGCGGAGGCTTCGCGAGGAAAGGCGCGGCGCGGATCTCAGGGAACTCAGGCTCAGGCAAAAAGAGCTTGAGCTTAAGCGGGGGGGCATGGGCAAGTTCCGCCTCCTCTTGCAGGAAAGCAGGAAAAAACTTGAAAACCTGGTACGGGAAGTAAAGGAAGGGGAGCTAAGCCGGGAAAAGACCCTGAAGGTAAAGGAATTTTTGCGGGAACTGGGAGACGCGGCCGAAGCCGAAGCCCTGAACCTTGACGCCGAGGAGAGGCTGTTCCGGGGGGAGCGGAGCCGGATTGAGGCCGGGGCGGACGGCGTTCCCGGAGGGGCGGGAAGCGGGAAACCGGCCCCCGTAGCCCCCGGCGCCGAAGTCCTTGTCGGGGAGCGGAAACGCCGGGGCAAGGTTATCAGGCCGGAGAAGGGCGGCTGGCTTGTGGAAACCGGCTCTCTCAGGATAACGGTGGCCGAAGACGAGCTCGTCCCCGCGCCGCCGGAGGATGCCGGGCCCCTCATCGAGACCGCCGGGCTGTCGGCCGCCGCCCGGGCCTGTTTTGAGCTCAATCTGCGGGGCATGCGGCTGGAGGAAGCCATCGAGACTCTGCAAAGGCAGATCGACGCGGCGGTCCTGTCCGGCCTTGGCGAATTTTCGGTGATTCACGGCAAGGGCAACGGCGTACTTCAAAAGGGGGTACACGAATACCTGGCGAAACAGGACCAGGTAGCGGATTATTTCTTTTCCCGCCCGGAACTCGGCGGCTTCGGCAGGACCGAGGTGGTACTGAGGCGCTAAAGCTCCCGAATAGCTAGAAATCTTCCAGGGGGGAGTCGCCGTCCATGAATTCCGGGAGGGTGTAGACGATGGTGCCGGAACGGCGGACCCGCATTTCGGCAAAACCCTTGCTGACCAGAATCTCCAGGGCTTTTCTCGCGTCTTCTATGGAGATATTCCCTTCCAGCGCCACTTCGCTGGCGGTCACTACCCCCTTGTTCTGTTTGGCCGCGCGCAGAATAACCCGCTCCACGCTTTCCTTGCGTTCGCGCACAACGCGGGAACTGCCGTCGTTGACATAACGCCAGCCGCTGAGGTTGGCGCCCTTTCCGAGGGCCCCGCTTAGCAGGGCGTTCCGTATATTCGCCTCCCGTACCTGGCCGGGCAGGGTGAGGAAATCGTAGATCGATCCCAGCCCCACCAGGCCCCCGGTGAACATCCACAGCAGGCCTGAAGGGATCTTTCCCAGGTAAAAACGGTGGAACCCCAGGGCGCCGAATCCGGAAAGCAGCCATAAGAGATACGCGAGACCTACGCTATACATACCACCATAATAGCAGAGAATCCGCAGAGTGTCACGGTCTTTTGCGGAAACCGCCCTTAAAAATTTACCGGACCGCGTACGGCGCGTTCCGTGCTAATTCGCTTTTTTCCTGGTCACATTTGATAGCGCAACAGCCAGAATGATGATTACCCCTCGGACGATGGTTTGCTGGCTGACGCTGAGTCCGCCCAGTATAAGGCCGTTGTTTATCATTCCCATCAGAAGCGAGCCTATCAGGGTGCCAATAACAAAACCGGTCCCTCCTGCCATACTGGTTCCCCCAAGGATTACAGCCGCGATTGTGGACATTTCATCTCCTTCTCCAAAGGTATAGCGCCCCGCCTGCATTCTACCTGCATAAAGAATTCCCGCGAAAGCCGCGAAAGCGCCGCTCATAATAAAAGTCATCAATTTGACCTTGCTGGTATTGATCCCCGTAAAGCGAGCTGCGGTCTCATTTCCCCCGGCTGCAAGTGTTTTTTTGCCGAAAGGCGTTTTATTGAGCAAAATGACGCCGAATACGACAAATAAAACCGTCCAGATAAGGAGAACAGGAAACCAGCCTCCGATGTTACCAACACCAAAAACGAAATTAAACGTTTCATTGGTAATGACAATAGCCGCCATATTGGTTATCCACATTCCAATACCCCGGATAATGCCCATCATACCCAAGGTTGCCAAAAATGCCGGTATTCCCAATTTAGTTATCAATAAGCCGTTGATCGCGCCTACAAAAATGCCGATCGCGACAGATGCGGCAAGAGCCAAAGCTATATTATTCGTTGAACGTAGAAGCAGGGCGCATACCAGAGAGGAGAGGGCGACTATTGATCCAATTGAGAGATCGATTTGGGCTGCCCCGATTACAAAAGTCATAGCAACAGCCATAATGGTTATCATAGAGGTCTGCCGTGTAATATTTAACACGTTGTTCACTGACAGAAAACCCCGCCCTCCGAGCCAAATTGAAAGGAAGAGAAAAACGATAACGAACGCGATATAAACAATGTATCTGCTCCAATCAATTTCTTTTAGGGAACTAACCTTGAATTGCATGCTGAATAACCCCCTGATTATTTATTTCATTTCTGGTAAGTTCTTTGGCTTTTTTCCCATTAACCAAAACGACTATTCTGTCACACATTGCCACAAGTTCGGATATTTCCGAAGATACAACAATAACGCTCTTCCCGCTGACAGCATAGTTTTCGATTATTTTGATGATTTCACCCTTCGCGCCAATGTCAATACCTGCCGTTGGCTCGTCCAGGAGCAATAATTTTGGATCGTTTTTAAGCCACTTGGCAATAACGACTTTCTGCTGGTTCCCCCCGGAAAGATTGCTTATCAGTGTATCAATGCTGCCTGTCTTGATATTAAGATCTGCTATACTCTCTTCGGAAATCTTCTTAATCTTGGCGCTGTCAATGAACAGCCTGCTCTTTTTTACCTTGTCAAAGAGCGCAAGCAGCAGATTGTTTTTAAGAGTATGGATAAGCACGAGTCCTTCCCTGCGCCTGTCCTCGGGAACAAGGGCAATACCGGACCTTATCGCATTATGGGTGTTTTTTATTTCAACTGGCTTACCCTGAATAGTAATTTTACCTTTTCGTATTTTTCTTATTCCAAAAAGAGACTCAAGTATCTCCGTTCTGCCACTACCCATGAGCCCTGCCAATCCTACAATTTCACCTTCATTTACATGGAACGAAACATCCGTTATTAGATTGTCAACGCACAATTCATTCACATCAATCATAACACCCGGATTTTGGATTTTTCGCCTTTCGTGGTACTCAAAGGCATTTCTTTCGGTATCGCCAAGCATATGATTGATTATACCGGCAATAGTCAGATTCTTTGCTTCATCGGTGATGATATGCTCTCCGTCCCTGAGCACGGTCACTTCGTCAGAAATTTCAAGTATTTCATTCATCCGATGTGATATATATACGATGGAAACACCTTCTGATTTCAGGGTTCTAACAATATTGAATAAGCGCGTTACCTCGGTGTCGGAAAGGGAGGATGTCGGTTCGTCCATAACAAGAATTTTTACTTTTTCGGAAAGAGCCTTGGCAATTTCTATCAACTGGCAGTAACCAACGCTTAAATTGGCGATTTTTTCGTTTACCGGGACGTCAATCCCCAATCTGGCCAGAAGTTTTTTTGCGCCTTCCCTCATGCCTTTATCGTCATTGAAAAACCCCTTTCGTTCCTCATGATTCAGATAGATATTTTCAACCACGGTCAATGTGGGGACTACGCTGAGCTCCTGAAATATCATGCGAATTCCGACGGATGTGGCACCGGAATAACCGGAAAACTCAACTTTTTTACCGTCAACAAGAATCTCGCCGGAATCTTTCTTGTAAACTCCGGTCAGGATTTTCATCAAAGTGGATTTCCCCGCGCCATTTCCGCCTACAATCGCGTGTACGTGTCCCCTTTCAAGGTTAAAATTCACATTTTTCAAAACATTGTTGCCATAAAAGGATTTAACAATGTTTTTCATTTGCAGAACAAATTCATTCATAACCAATTATATCTCCGGTCAGGTTTTCCGGCTTGAGACGCCTATTTATTTAGAGAATAAACCGCCATACCATCCTCTGCAAGGGGGACGATATGGCGGCAGGGTCAGCCGATTTTTCCGACTTTTTCCCATTGACCGGAGGCTGCCGACTTAAACGCGGCTTCGCCGATCAATTCAATGTTGTAACCGTCTTCGAACGAGGGGGAAACGCTTTTTCCCTCTGTGACCGCTTTGACAAATTTGTACATCTCGACGATCTTTGTTTCTGTGTAACCTATACCAAGCGCAGGAATGGGCCAAAGAGCCTCCCCGTAAGGATGCGCGGGACCAGTATATACCGTTCTGAATCCGCGCCTATCACCGGGATCGTCCGCAAAACACACCTGAAGTTCGTCCCTCCTCTCGTAGTTGAAATAGATGGAGCCTTTCGTTCCGTGAATCTCAAATGTGATATAATTATTTCGGCCCCAGGCGTTCCTGGTCGCTTCAATGGTACCAAAGGCGCCGTTCGCGCATTTAATGGTCAAACAGCACTGATCGTCAACATCCACCTTTTTTCTCGGGACATCCGCACCGCCTTTCACATTACCCAGGCTGTCCGTTGTCCCCGTCTGTATGGGCCTCTCTTTTATGTACGTAGCCATACGGGCGTTGATCTCCGAAAAGTCGCCAATGAGGAAACGGAGCATATCAACGACATGGGTAGCGATGTCCCCAAAGGCCCCGCTTCCGCAGACATCCTTTTGGAATCTCCAGGAAAGAGGTGAATTGGGGTCCGCAGACCAATCCTGTAAATAGGTACCGCGGAAATCCAAAATGTCCCCTATTGAACCTTCGTCAATATACCGCTTGGCAAGTTGTACTGCGGGGGTCATCCGGTAATTAAAGGCCAGCATGTTCACGACTCCCGCTTTTTTGACGGCCAAATACATTTCTTTGGCTTCTTCTACAGTTCTGGAGATGGGCTTTTCGCAGATGATGTGCTTTCCGGCAGCCGCCGCGGCAATCGCTATTTCCGCGTGGGCATCATTCGGCGTACAGATGTCAACAATGTCAATCGACGGATCCTGTATGATGTCCTTCCAGTTTCCTGTTCCTTTTTCAAATCCGAACTGCGCGGCCGCCGCACTGGCCCGTTCTTGGGTCAAATCGGCAATTACCTTTTTAGTCACGAGGGCCGGAGCGGGCCAGAAGAAAATAGGCATACCGGAATACGCAATGGCGTGGGCTTTTGCCATAAAACCGGCGCCTATCAAACCAACGTTGTACGTTTTCATATAATGCCTGCCTCTAATTTTTATAGACGTTTCTTATATCCGCCGGAGCGTCAACATAATAGATATCCTTGTAGGCCTCCAGTACGTTCTCGTGAGTGACCTTGTATGGCGGAAGAGCGACATAACCGGGCGCTTTTTTGCCGATTAACGCGTATCCCACCAGGATAGCTTCCGCCACGCCTTGATCATAAGGCCGCTGAGCACCCAAGCCCTTTACTATTCCGTCCTGTGCAAGCATTCTGGCAACATTATTACCCAGGTCAATAGTAGTTACAATAATATCATTTCTACCGTTTGCCCGAAGCGCCGACACAACGCCTTCTGCCGGAATGTCCCAGGTTGCGTAAATCCCGTTAAGATCGGGATGCTTAGTGATGAGGGCGCCGCCGACCTCCGCACCTTTATTGACATCGTTAAAACCAGCTTCCTCAACAATAGTAATACCGGGAAATTTTTCTCGGATTGTTTTACGGAAAGCCTCGTCACGCTGGTTAGTAACAAAGAAATTCGCGTCATAGTATACCATCGCGATTTTTCCTCTGCCGCCGAGTTTTTCACCCATTATTTCCGCCGCCGCGACGCCGTTGCCGTAGTTGTCCGCCGAGACGACGGAAACATAATCTGTACCGGCAATCATGTTATCCGGGCAATTGTCCATAAACACGATTTTGACGCCTTTTCTCGCGGCATCCTTGAAAACAGATTCCGCTGAAACAACATCGACCGGTATGGAGACGATCGCGTCAGGATTTAAGGCAAGAACAGTTTCGATATCGGCTTTCTGCTGGGCAGCGTTAAAATTGGCGGAAGTAACCGCGACAACCTCAATACCCATTCTACCGAACTGATCCCGCAGGCCTTTTTCCTGCGCGGCCGACCAGTCGTCCCCGTTGTAATGGAAACAAATGGCAGCTTTGTATTTGCCCGCCCTGATTTTGGCAAGCTCATCCTCAGTCAGTGAAAGATCGGAAGCCGGACTGGCCTGTTCTCCGTGGGGGCCGGTACTCATGACCGCGCCTGACGGAAGTACTATCGGAGCGGACGAAGACGGAGGCGCACTTCCCCCGCCTGACTGCTGACCACCGCCGGCAAAGACGAATGACACGGCGAACAGTACACATAATACTACCAACAAACCCTTTTTCATACTGAAACTCCTTCGAAAAAATAGTTTTGTATAAAAACCAATTTTGGCTTCATACTGACGGCACGAAAAACTTCCATGCCGTTACTTATTCCCCTGAAAATCAGGAGAAATTAAGTTTTGTTTTAAGATAGTTGAAAGTAATTTCCGCGCCCTTCCTGGAATCGCCGTTCCACCCGTCACATTCAATCGCGTATAAAACATCCTGATTGCTTTTATCAAGAATACTCACGATTGATGGGAAATCAATGCATCCTTCTCCAAGCGGGCAAAACATTCCGGCCTTTGTAACATCCTTAAGGTGAATATATTTAATCCTGTCCGTATATTTTTTAACCATGGCAACAGGGTCCCCTCCGCCGAGCACGACGTGTCCGGTATCGGGACACAGGCAGATACGGGTATAAGGCATAACCTTGTCCAATTGTTCGGGAGATTGGACAAGGGATCCCATGTGCGGGTGATAACTCGCGGTCATTTCCAGTTCGTCGGCTACGCCGCATACCTTGTCCAGAGCTGCGGCAAGTTTTTTATAATCGCCTTCTTTTATGCCGTCATATCTTACCGCGCCGCCGCCCAGGGCAATCTGGGTTGCGCCAAAATTTTTCGCGAAGGCCGCTGCCTTTCTTATCCGGAAAAGCTCTTCCGGGAGTATTTCGTCGTAAATAAAGTTCGCGGCACTATAAACAGCCAGCAGCGAGACGTGGTTCGCACCGAGCAGTTCACTGAATTCTTTTTCCCGGCCTTCATAGGCGAGCAGATTGCCGTCAAATATCTCAATTTGCCCATACCCGGCAGACGCAATCGCCGCAATGGCTTCCGCATCTGCCCCTGTTGAAACATAATAAGCGCCGTTCACATTGTTTGCCGCAGCACAATGAGCCATAACCGCTCCCCAGCCGTTCGTCATGTAAGCAACGTTCATAAAATCACCTCCTAAAAAAGGAATTTATATATTTTACGTAAAATAATATATATTTACGTAAAAATATTCAAAAGCATACAGTTCTTTTGAACACGTGATGATTATAACACTGCTCTGTTTATCCTGTCAAATATTTTTTTGTAAAAAATTTATATATTTTTCCCGCAGAAATGAATAAACAATAAATTTACGTAAAAATATCCAGATTTTACGACAATTTCCAATCTACAGGAATGGGGGTGTGGAAAATATCCTCCCATGCCTTGAGTAATTCGGTTTTTTGTACTATATACGGAGAAACGCCGATATACTTGTATTCCCCCTTTCCAAGCAGAGCCTTTGCGGTTGCCAGCCCAACCGCCGTTCCCTGGATATAGGGGCGTTGGGCAATAAGCCCCCTGACCATTTCCTCTCTGGCCAAATAGGACCCGATCTCTACGTCCAAGTCACAAGTAAAAATAGCGATGTCCTCCCGGCAGAGTTCCTTGAGTGCCATAATCACCCGGAGAGCGGGTACATCCCACGAAACGTACAGCCCTTCAACTTCCGGATGCTCCTTGATCATTTCTCTACATACTTCATAAGCGCGTTCAATCCTGTGGAAGTACTTTACCGAGACTATCTCAATATTAGGGTAATTTTCACGGACTACCTGTTCTGCCGTCCCGTCACGTAAATGTGTTCCGTAAAACGGCGCTCCATGCGAGATGAAGCCAATATGAACTTTATCACGGTTTTTGAAATGCTCCCCCAAGAGGACTCCGGCGTTGTAGCCGCCTTCCCGTTCGTTTATGGAAACGCAGGACGCATATTCGCTTGTTTCCATGCCTAAAGGAATATTACTGATGAAGATTAGTTTTACCTCTCTTGCCAGTTCCTTGAATTTAGCTGCTGTGGCAACATCATCAGAGGGAATGGCGATAATGGCATCGGGCTTTTGCATCCGCAAGCCTTCCAGTTGTGTTACCTGAAGTTCAGGATTAAAATGGGCCTCGGTAACAGAAAGGATTCTTACGCCGTATTTTTCCAGGGTATCCCGTATTCCATTTTCATGCAGTCGCGTCCATGCTGTATTGCCGTAATGAAAGGAAATGCCGATTTTAAAATGACCGCTCCGCAGATCTTCTATTTCCTTTTCCGAAAGGGTTAATTTTTCAATGGGTATAGCTTCTTCCCCAAAGGGCCCCCGCCCAATCATCTGGGTTGATTTTCGAAGCAGGAAGCCGGTCTGTATCCGCTGCTTTTTTACCGATATCGGCCTGTCGGGCGAGGCAATCTTGGCAATAACCCTTGCCGCCGCAATGGCCCCTATAGTTTCAAAATCTTCTTCTATTATCGTAACCGGCGGATCAATAAGTTCTGTCCATTCTTTATTTCCAAACCCTATAAATGAAATCTGCTTAGGGTACTCGATGCCGTAACAGTCGAAAAAACTCAGCACCTTGGGGGTAATCCTGTTTACCCCGGATATTAAGGCGGTAGGTTTTATTTTTTCGTAAAACCCATACAGCAATTGCTGGGTAATTTCTCCCCGAAAACTGTCAGATGCCAATACCAATTCGGGATGATACGGAATATGATTCGCGGTCAAAGCTCTTTGATATCCTGATACTTGCTCTCTGGCGAGGCTACTGTTCTTTTTCCCCGTTATTATGACGATCCTGTCATGCCCGCATTGAATTAGATAAGCGGTGCTTTTGTACAAGGCCAGTTCGTGATCGGTTGTAATAGAATCAATGTTATTATCAAGAAAACGATCTGCTAAAACAAGCGGTATAGTCCGGTTTAGAATATTTTCGTAATAATCAGAAGTGTCTGCGGCGGGTACCAATATAATACCCCCTATCGATTTATTGCCGGGCAATGCTGTTAAAAGCCGTTTTTCAATGGTGACATCATCATTCGTTATTGATATTGATAATGTATACCCAAATTGTAATAAATTTCTGGAAAGGGCATCGGCCAATAGGATATAATCCTCAAGACATGGAACAAGAAACGCTATTTGCGAACGCTTGCCAATATTGACAGTTTCTACTATGTTTTTTTTATAATTATTCTCTTTTATAGTTTTAATGACCCGTTCTGTCAGCTCGGGGCTTACATAACGAGTAGAATTTATAACATGCGATACCGTTGCGATGGAGACACCGGCATATCTCGCAATATCTTTAATGGTGATTTCTTTCATACCGCCCCCGGCCCGGCTACTCCGCCAAATCGCGGAGGCAGGATTCGATGAAATTGAGCATCTCGGCGCGCATCAGGGCGTTCAGCCCCCCGGCCGTCCCGGAGGCGGGATCGCCCTCCCGGGGCAGGGCGGGGCCGGCCGCCGAAAGATAATCGGCCCAGAGCCCCATAAAATACGCCAGATCCCGCTCGGTCAGGGGCAGCTGTTTGCCGGTAAGGACCGACTCGCTGTTTCTGTCCCGGAGCGCCGCCAGGCCGGCGTAAACTATCCGTATATCGGTAAGGATATTCTTCTGGCAGCGGGCGATAACAACCATGGAGCCGACCGCAGTGTCCCCGGTATAGGGATCGGTGAATTTTTTGTAGGCGGAATAGTTCCATATATCCAGGGGAATCCTGATCCTGGTGAGCAGTTCCCCGGGGCTGATGGACGGAAGGCCGGGGGCGGAGGAAAAACGGAATGCCGGTATCCAGCGAGAGGAAGACGCGGTCCTCAGCTCGTAACGGGCGTCGAGCGCGATGAGCGGGGCGACGGCGTCAAGCTGCTTGAAAGGGTAGCAGATATGCCCGCCTATGGTGGCAAGGTTCCGCATCTGGGGGTTTCCGGCCGCGCTGAGGGCGCGCGTAAAAACGTCCGGGACCATCTTCCCCATGCTGACGATCTCGTCAAGGCGTACCGTAGCGCCTATTTCCAGGTAGCGCTCGGTACGGGAGAATCGCTGCAGCTCGTCCAGGCCGCCCAGGGAAATGATCTGTTCCGGGAGGGAAATTTTATAGCCGCCCGCCCGGCGGAAAGACAGGGAAGTGGCCCCCGCGGAGAGGGACGCGCCGGGGGAGCGCTCCCAGACGGCAAAAAGCTCCTGCAAGGCGGCAGGGTAGAACAACTGTTTTGCTGTTTCCGTATCGTTACGCGCCTCTGCCATACAGCCTCCGTTGCCTGAATTCCGCGGCGGCCAGGACCCCCGACACAAGGCTTTCCGGCTCGGCGCAGCGGCATTTGATTCCGGAAAAGGCCTCGAGTATTTCTTCCCTGCTGGGGCGGGGCTTTTTCTCCAGGAGCGCCTCCGTGGCGAATATCCTCCCGGTGTCGCAAAAGCCGCAGAATTCCACCCGGGCCTGGGCAAAGCCGGACGCTATGTCCTGGTATTCATTGTACTGGACAAAGCCCTCGATGGTGATGATCTCACTGCCCTGGAGCTTGAAGGCGGGAATGATGCAGGAAGGCGCGGCTTTTCCGTTAAAAAGCACGAAACAGGCCCCGCAGATCCCGGAAAGGCAGCCTATTTTCGCCCCTGTCAAATTGAAGCTGTTCCTCAGAATATCGATCAGCCGGGTATCCGCGTCGGTGCGGAGGGTAACATCGTCGCCGTTCAGGACGAATTTGATAATCATGGCACGGCGTCCCCCGGCCGCCCGAATTTGCCTGCGTCCCATATATCCCTGGCCGTAACCGGAAGCTGCGCAAAGTGATGGTCCGCGGCCTGCGAAACCGCCTGGGCAAAGGCGGCGGGGACGCAGTTGAACGGGATATCGCCGATTCCCTTGGGGGACGCGGTTTCGTTGAAGATAAAGTCGATGTGGATAGGCGGTATTTCCCGCAGATTGGGAAGATCGTAGGCCAGGAACTGCCCGTCCGGGATACGGCCCTCCTCGTAGCTGAGCCTTTCCCGGGAAGCCCAGCCCAGGGCCTGTATGATCGAGAAACGCGCGGACCGCCACGCCCGCCTCTGGGAAAGTATCTTGCCGCCGTCCAGGCTCATCCAGACCCCCCGGATATTCGGGGTATATTCCACCGGATCGATCTCCACCTCCACAACCGCGGCCCCCCATCCCGCGTGGGAAAAGGCGTTCCGGTCAATCCTGCCGGTTTCCGCCCCCCACGGCGGCACGTAGGCGCATTTGCAGGAACGGCGCACCGTAATAGGCAGCGGGTCCCTGAAACGCTGTTTCCGTATGGCGGCGGCGGCAAGCTCCACCAGCTGCGTTACCACCGTGATACCCCGGGAGAGGCAGGCCGGGCCTGAATCGGGGGCGGTATCGGTGCCGCCTCTGATGACGCGGATATGCCCGGGGTCCAGCGCCAGAATCTCCGAAACGATATTCTTCCATATAGAAACGTAATCGCCGCTGGAAAAGACCATGCTGTTCGCGATTTCCAGCGAGCCGTCTTTGTGCAGGGTCATTTCCACCGCATAGGCGCCCTTGTCAACCGCGCTGTGCAAAAAACCGCTGGCCTGGTAGGCGACCGCGATGCCGATGCCCCTGAGCGGCTCGTTTTTCTCAGGCCCGCCCCGGGAACGCCGGTAGCCCCTGAGCGTCTCGTATGCCGCCCATTTGCGGTGGTAGTCCCCCATGGCGGCAACGGTGTCAAGGAGTTTTTCGGGGAAAATATCCTCGTCAAAGGGAATGCCTATCGCCAGGCTTTTTTTCCGGGAGAGCATGTTCTCCTTGCGCCACTCCACCGGGTTGATCCTAAGGGTATCGGCGATCAGGGCCGCCTGGCTTTCCATGGCAAAAAAACCCTGGGCAAGGCCGAAGCCGGCAAAGGGCCCGGTCGGCGGGATATTGGTGCTGGCGGCCTTTCCGTTTATTCTGACGCACTGCTGTTTGTATATCCCCAGGGAACCCAGGCAGCACTGGTCCAGCGTTTCGTCCGCGAAAACCTTGCACGCGCCCATGTCGGCCGTGACGGTGATCTCGTTCGCCAGAAGCCGGCCCTTTTCCCCGACCGCGCTGCGTATGCGTATTTCCGAGGGCGTGCGCTTGGGGCTGTAGAAGAAATCTTCCCGCCGCGTGAGCATAAGTTTGACCGGATGCTTCGTGATATAGGCCCCCAGCGCGGCGTGGCAGGACAGGAGGGCGGGGTACCAGATCTTGCCGTCCAGGTGCACGCCGACACGGGCCGGCGATACCATTACCCTGCCAACCGCCATGCCCAGCGTTTTCGCCACGGCCCGCTTTACCTGGAAAGGCCACTGGGCGGCGGCAATGACCCGGACCCCGGCCTGACCGCCGCTGCCCGTCCATTCGGCCAGGGCCCCCGGCGGCTCGGAGCACCAGTGCTCCTGCGGGCCGGTACGGTAGACGCCCTCGACAATGCGGGCCGCTTCCTGAAAGGCGCTGTCCGGCTCCCCGATACGGATGTCCCGGCTGTCCCCGGGCTGATCTTCCGCAGCGCCCTGGGGATCTTCAGGCTCGGCGTTGACCCGGCAGCGCGAGGCCAGGTTTTCTACCAGCAGCCGCTCAGGCCCCAGGAGCAGGGCGACAGGCTCGCCGATGTACGACAGGGCGGACGACGCCAAAACCGGGATTTTAAGCTCCTCCAGGTAGTTCTTGCCCGGAATGTCCCGCGCGCGGACAAGCGTGCAGTTTTCAGGCAGATCGGGGCAGTCAATCGAGACAAGGCGGCCCCGCGCGACCGGGGAGCGGATGGTTACCCCGCAAAGGGTGCCCGGTAATTCAATGTCGTCAACAAATTCCTCCGCGTCGTCCACCGCTGCCTGCACTCCCGCCTGCCTGTCCCTCAGCCTAAAGTTTGCCGTTAAATTGCCTTAAAATAACCCATACCGCATCGCGATCCGGCCGGACGAAACTTTTACCCGGCTTTACAGCCTCATTTTACAGCCCGGTCCCAACGAACCGCGATTTGAATAGTGTCCGGGTACCGGAACGCCTTCCGCCTCTTTTTCGTAGTATATTCAGAAACCATGGGCTTGATCAATATTTCGGCATTTCGGCTTCCGCTCTTTCGTCCCGGGCTGGGTTCAGGCGCCAATACTCCCCACCGCGCCGATTACCCTTTCAACCTGGCTGTCCGTCATTCCCGGCCAGATGGGAAGGGAGATAAGCTCCCTAAAGGCCCTGAGGGATTCGGGGAACTGTTCCGGCGCCAGCCCGTAGCGCTTTTGATAATAGGGCATGATGTGGAGGGGGATGAAGTGCACCGACACGCCGATCCCCTTCTCCTTCAGCCTCTCGATAAAGGCGTCCCGGCCAATAGCCGGGCTCCCGCCCCTTAGCCTGACCGGGTAAAGGTGCCGGGCGTCGGCGGCCCCGGTGGGCGGGATGATGACGCGGGGGCTGTCCCGGAAAGCCTCGTCGTACCGCGCGGCGATCGCCCTTCTCATGGCGAGGAGTTCCCAGGCGCGTTTCAGCTGGGCCCTGCCGATCGCGGCCAGTATGTCGGGAAGGTTGTACTTGTAACCCGGCTCGACCACCTCGTAGTACCAGGACGCCCCGCGGTCCGTGTAGCGGTTCCACACGTCGCGGTCTATGCCGTGCAGCCGCATCACCTTGACCCGCGCGGCGATCTCCGGGTCCCTGGTTACCACCATCCCCCCCTCGCCGGTGGTGATGGTTTTTGTGGCGTAAAACGAAAACACCCCCGCGTCTCCCAGGGTCCCGGCAAAATTCCCGTCCGGGAGGAGGGACGGGAACGAATGGGCCGCGTCCTCGACAACCCGCGCCCCGTAATGCCGGGCCAGTTCCAGCACCGGGCCCATGCCGCAGGGGAGGCCGCCGTAGTGGACCGGAATTACCGCCGCCGGCCTGCCGGCAGGGCCGCCGGGATAGGCGGGGAGGCCCCGCGAAAGCCGGTCCAGGGCGGCTTCCAGGGCCCCGAGATCAAGGTGGAAGGTCCCGGGCCCTATGTCGATAAAAACAGGATCCGCGCCCAGGTAACGGACCACCTCCGCGTCCGAGGCGAAGGTGAAGGAGGGGAGGAGCACCGTATCGCCCGGCCCGGCCCCGCAGGCCTCAAGGGAAAGGTGAAGGCCCGACGTAGCCGAGTTGACGGCGAAGGCCCGGACCGGGGCCGCCGGGGGGCTTCCCAGGAAGGCGGCGAATTCGCTTTCAAAGGCCGCCGCCTCCTTCCCCGTGGTCAGCCACCCGGAACCCAGCGCCCGCAGCGCGGCCTCTTTTTCCTCGTCCCCGATAAACGGAAGGGCGAAGGGGATGTTGGCGTCAGGCATGGGGAGGGGCCGCCCTCGCCCCGGAAACCTGTTTTGCCGGCGCGCCCGGCGCGGGCGCGGCAAGGCTGGGGATAGCTTCCCTGAGAATCCCGCGCAACAGATCGCTGTCCCGGTATTTTTCCGGGGCCCCCGGATCAAAGCGGCAGACAGGGCGCAGCTTTTCCGTCAGGGCCTCCAGGTCAAGCGCCGGGGGGCCCTCCCGCTCTATCCGCAGGATCCGGCTGTACTCGGTCTTAACCGGCCTTTCGTCATCCGCCCAGAGCCGCTCGTCAAGCCGCTCGCCGGGCCTTAGCCCGATGTATTCGATTCTTATCTCTTTTTCCGGCTCAAAGCCGTAGAAACGGATCATCTGTTCCGCGATGTCCTTGATGCGCACCGATTCCCCCATGTCAAGGAGGTAGAGGTTGCCGTTGGCCCCGACGCCCCCCGCCTTGAGCACCAGGGAGCAGGCCTCGGGTATGGTCATAAACCAGCGCCTCATTTCCGGCGAGGTAATGGTCACAGGCCCGCCCTTTTCAATCTGCTTCTGGAAAAGCGGCACGATAGACCCCCGCGATCCCAGCACATTGCCGAAACGTACCGCCATAAAGTTGACCTGCCGCGCGGCCTGCCGGGACGCCGCCTCGATGACCGCCCGCTCGCATAGATACTTGGAAGCCCCGTAGACCGACACCGGCTCCACGGCCTTGTCGGTGGTAATAAGCACGAAACGCCTTACCCGGTGCTTCGCCGCCGCGTCCACCAGGTTCACGGTGCCGAAGAAGTTGTTCTCGATCGCGGCGACCGGGTTCTCCTCCGTCATGGGGACATGCTTGTAGGCGGCCGTGTGGAAGATCACGTCGGCCTTGAGCTTCCCGGTAATATAGCCGATATAGTCGGCGTCTTTCAGGTCCCCGACAACCGGCACCAGGGTAGCCTTCTCCCCCACCCCCTCTTCCTGCAACAGGCGGAGCTCGCGGTCGATCAGGTAAATCGAATTTTCCCCGTGCCCGAAAAGGTAGAGCCGGGAAGCGCCCCCGGAAAGGAGCTGCCTGCAAAGCTCGCTGCCGATAGAACCGCCCGCGCCGGTTACCAGGACGCGCTTCCCCCGCAGGTAGGAAAGACTCTGCCTCAAATTCACCGACACCGGCGTGCGCCCCAAAAGGTCCTGGGGATCGATAGAGCGGGTCTGGATAAGGTGGGGGTCGCCTTCGGTGATCTGCGAGATGCCCGGCAGGATGCGGATCCGCTCGAAACCCGCTTTTTTCAGGACGGCGTACAGTTCCGCAAGGTATTCCCGGCTCGCGCTGGGTATCGCGATAACCGCCTCGTCCGCAGGGTTCATCCGCAGAAGCTGGGCCACGTCGCGGATAGGGCCAAGCACCGGGACGCCGTCCATGCGGCGGCCTATCTTTTGCGCGTCGTCGTCCAGAAAGGCGACCACTTTCCCGAATATGCCCTTGTTTTTGATTTCCCCGGCAAGGGTCTGCCCGGCGAACCCGGCCCCGATAATATAAAGACGCCCTGATTTCGGTATGGTCATGCCTTTCCCCCGGGCCGGCCGGGATCAGCCTTTCCCCGCCGCGGAGGCCGGCTCGATAGTTTCAAACGCCAGATCAATGGAAAACGAATCGTCGTAAATGTCGAGCTTGATCCTCGCCCTGCCCTTTCTTTTATCGACTTTTACAATCTTCCCCTCAAGCCCCAGGAGCGGCCCGTCCACCACCACTATCCGGGAATTTTCGTTAAAATAAACCTTCGACTTCCCGGCCACAGGCCCAACCCGCTTGATAAAGTGGAGCACCGTTTCCAGGTCCCTGCCCTCAAGCGCGCGGATATTCCGGTTTGACTTCAAAAAGCGGAAGAACCCGTCGGTCCTGCGGAAATTCCAGTGGTATCTCAGGACAGAATCGTCGTTTGACAGTTCCAGAAAGATATAGCCCGGGAAAATACCCGTCTGCCTGGGGAAAACAACACCGCCCCGCCGCTCGTCGATCCTCCGCTGGGGAAAGTAAATCTCCGCCCGGAATTCAGGGTGAGTCGCCCGGAAAAGCCTTATGTACTTTTCCTCGCCCCTGGTCTTAACCTGAATAGCGTAATATTTCATTGATACCCCCTACCCTAGCACAAAACACCCGCCTGTGCCAACGCCCGCCCTGCCGGGCAGCGCTTCCCGGTTTAGAAAACTCCGCATA
>JAIRRR010000215.1 GCA_031255875.1 Treponema sp. | reverse complement strand
CGCGCGTCCGGGTCGTCAAAAGGCGGCTTCCGGGTATTCAGGGCCAGGAAGTCCAGGAAGTAACTGTCGCAATGGCTTAGTTCCAGGCCCGCGTCCGACTCAAGTCCGCCTATCATGTCTGGGGACAGCACCTGGCAGTAATCGACTTCCCCGTTCCTGAGCGCGAGAGTGAGGGCGGTCTCATCCTCAATAACTTTGAATACCAGCCTGTCGATGATATTTGCGGCGAGTTTTTCCCGGTCCCAATAATTTGTGTTTCTTTTAAGCACGATTTCCTGCCCTTCGGTCCAGCTTTCGTAGGCAAAAGGCCCGGTGCCCATCATACCCCCTGCCGCCGTGCCGAAATCATCGGGGTGCTTTTCGTAGTAATCCTTGCTGAAGATCCAGCCTGCGGCCGTGGCGGGGACAAACTTAAATACCGTTGAGGGCCTGACGAGCTTGATGGTAAGCTGCCAGGGCCCGGTCGCCTCAATACTCTCCACATCCGCGAAAAAATCCGGAAAAAAGGAGCCCCCCTGCGGATCCCGGGAGCGGTTAAAGGTAAAAAGCACATCTTCCATAGTCATTCCGGTCCCGTCTGAAAATGTTGCGTCGTCCCGCACTTCGTACACATAGGTCAGGTCGTCAGGCTGGGACCAGCTTTTGGCGAGCAGAGGTGCCAGGCCGCCCGCCGCGTCAAAAGCCACCAGGCCTTCGGCAATCTGGGCGCCGACCTGGTTGGTGGTCCAATCCCGGCACAGGCCGGGATCCAGGCTGTAAATGTCGCCGTTCAGGCCCACCGTAAAGGTCAGGCCGTCCGGCTCAGCGGCGGCTTTGCCCTGCCCGCTGCCGCACACGGCCAGAAGCGCCAGGGAAAGCCCCAGCATGAGGTACGCGGGCTTCTTCACGCGCCGGCCTCCTTATCCTTTTCCAAAATCAAGGGACAAACCGTCTTTTTCTAGCATAATCCGGATGATTATGCAAGGTTTGTACCGGGGGTTGTAGATCGCAGGTTTGACAGCCGGGGCGGAGCTGTGTACACTACTACAAAATACACGGACGCGGGGGTGTTTATGGATCAGGCGGCAAAGCGGGCGATTTGCGAGGGCGGGACCAGCCTTGGTATTGAACTGGGCTCGACCCGTATTAAGGCGGTTTTGATTGACGGGAATTACGCGCCCGTCGCTTCGGGCAGCCATGACTGGGAAAACCGGCTGGAGGACGGTATATGGACCTATAGCCTTGAGGACGTGTGGGCCGGGCTGCAAGGCGCCTTCAAGAATCTGGCGGACGATGTGCAGAACCGCTACGGCGTGGCGCTTGAAACGGTCGGCTCAATCGGCATTTCCGCCATGATGCACGGGTACCTCGTTTTCGGCAAGGACGGCGGCCAGCTTGTCCCGTTCCGCACCTGGCGCAATACTCTTACCGGAGAGGCCGCCGCGGAACTTACCGGGAAATTCCGCTTCAATATTCCGCAGCGCTGGAGCATTGCGCATCTTTACCAGGCGATCCTGAACCAGGAGGCCCACGTAAAGGATATCGCGTTTTTGACAACGCTTTCCGGCTACGTGCACTGGAAGCTGACGGGCAGGAAGGCGCTCGGCGTAGGCGACGCCTCGGGTATGTTCCCCATCGACAGCGCGATGAACAACTACAATCCCGGGATGATGGAGCAGTTTGACGGGCTTATCGCAGGCCGAGGCTTCGGCTGGAAGCTCGGGGATATTCTGCCCGCTGTTTTAAACGCGGGGGAGGAGGCCGGCTCCCTTACTGCGGAAGGGGCGAAGCTGCTCGACCCGTCGCTGCGCCTGAAGCCGGGGATTCCCCTCTGCCCGCCCGAAGGGGACGCGGGGACAGGCATGGTGGCGACGAACAGCGTGGCCGGGCGCACGGGGAATATTTCGGCAGGCACCTCGATCTTTGCGATGATTGTGCTGGAAAAGGAGCTGTCGAAGCTGTACCCGGAAATTGACCTGGTAACGACGCCCGCAGGAAAGCCTGTGGCCATGGTGCACTGCAACAGCTGTACCTCGGACCTTGACGCGTGGGCCGGGCTGTTCAGGGAATTCGCGGGCCTGGCGGGGGCGAAGCTGGAAAAGCCCGCGCTTTACGACGCCCTGTACTACAAGGCGCTGGAAGGGGAGGCCGACTGCGGGGGGCTTTTGTCGTACAATTACTACGCGGGCGAGCCTATTACCGGCATGGACGGGGGGCGGCCGCTTTTCGCGCGTATGCCGGACAGCCGCCTTACCCTGGCCAATTTCATGCGTACCCTTCTCTTCTCCGCGATGGGCACCCTGAAGCTGGGCATGGACATCCTTACCGAAAAGGAGCGGGTCCGGCTCGACTGCCTTCTGGGCCACGGGGGCCTGTTCAAAACCAGGGGCGTCGGCCAAAAGCTTATGGCGGCCGCGCTGGACGTGCCGGTGTCCGTGATGGAATCTGCCGGCGAGGGCGGGGCCTGGGGCATCGCGCTGCTCGCGGCGTATCTGCGGCAGAAGAACGGGGGAGAGACCCTGGAAACTTTCCTTGGGCAGCGGGTGTTCGCCGGGGACAAGGGCGAGCGGGCGGAACCGGACGCGGAAGACGCGCGGGGTTTCAGGGCATTCATGGCCCGCTACACCGAGGGCCTTGCGATAGAGCGGGCTGCCGTGGAGCATCTTAAATGAGGCGCCCATAACAGGTTATGCTTGGCCCTGTAAAAAAGCCGGACGCGCTTTTCCTTATGATGCTTGTACTGTGTACGGCTGTTGTTTTCCCCCGGATCTTCGCGCAGTCGTCGGCGCGGCAAAGCGCGGCATTCCCCAGCCTTGAAGCGGATCCCCTTGCGGGGGAGCTTGCCGGGCTCGCCCGGAACAACGCCCGCAACTGGCAGGCTCTGCTCGACCTCGCGCTCTGGGCTTCCGGGGCGGGGCAGTCCGCGCGGAATCAGCGGGGCGTCTCGTACCGGGCCGCCATCGTAGCCGCCGCAGAGGAACTGTGCGCCTCGCCGGAACTTCCCCAGGACAAGCGGGCGCGCGGGGAGTACGTGCTGGGTTTTACGCATAGGAAATTTCTCAAGGGTTACGCCGAAACCCAGACCCGGCTGGATGAAATCGTCAACACCGGGCGTTACAACTGTGTCTCCTCGGCGGTGCTTTACGCCATCCTCGCGACTGCGGTAGATCTCGATGTGCAGGGGGTGATGACCAGGGATCACGCCTTTGC
>JAIRRR010000187.1 GCA_031255875.1 Treponema sp. | reverse complement strand
GCAGGATAAGCCGGCTGCTCAGGATCGAAAGGTCCAGCGTGGAGGCAGCGGAAAGGGAGCCGAAATCCGGCGCGAGGGTAGCGTATTCCCGTTTCGCGGATTTGGCAACGGATTCCGGCCCCAGAAACGAAAAGCTCCCCAGCCTGATAAGTTCCTCCACCGTGTCGGAAGAATCCACCGGGATGGCGAGGATGTACGGCCGCAGGATGCCCGCGAATTCAACGGCGATAATCTCCTCCGCCTGGGTCCTGCCGGTGGGGAGCCTCAGCCCCGCGGAGGCGAGGTCGAGCGCGAGATTCACCCTCATCTCCATTTTTTTCCAGTCAACCGCGCCCGTAACCGCGATCCTCGGGGTCTGAGCGCAAAGGCCGCCGGCCAAACCGGCTAAAACGAGAAGAACGGGCAGTCTGGCAAAGCGATTCATAGGTCCCTCCGCATTGGGGAAGAGCCGGCCGTCAAAAGCCGCCGCGCTTTCAGCGGCCCTCCGGTTCCGGCGTTTTCAGGCTTCTGCCTTCCCTGAGCGTGTCATTGAGATTCATGCCGTTGGCCTCGGCCAGGGCCTCGGGGTCCACCCCGTAGGCCAGGGCGATGGACCAGAGGGTTTCCCCCCGTTTTACCAGGTGGCTCCCGGTAAACCGAAGCGCGTCATCCGCGGCGGTATTGCCGTGCTGGTACGGCCCCGCGTCCCGGTAGGCGGGTATGCGGAGCTGCTGGCCTATTCTGAGGTACTGGGCCCGTACCCCGGGGTTCGCCTCCGTGATCTGGGCCACCGAGATACCGTAATGCAGCGCCAGCGCGGAAAGGGTGTCGCCGTACCGGATCGTGTGGATGTAGTGCTTGATAAGCACGCTCTCGGCGCGTTCCAGGGCTTCGCTTATCCGGGAAGATTCGGCGGCCCGGGCCTTGAGCCGGTAGTTTTTGTCCGGGGGGGTTATGCCGTAGAAAAGCTCCTGGTTCGCCGCCCTGAGCGCGTCGCCGTCAACCCCCGCTTCCCGGGCCAGCACTCCCAGATCCACCTGCTTCCCCACGGGAATGCGCTCCCAGCGCGGGTCCCCGGACCAGTCCAGGTCCAGCCCGAATTTGCGCGGGTTGGAAAGTATATAGGCCACCGCCAGGAATTTGGGCACGTAGTGGATAGTTTCCGTCTTGATAAATTTCTTCTCCGCAAGGTACCAGTAATCGGCTTTCCCCGCCTGGCGCACCGCCCGCTGCATGCCCCCAAGGCCCGCGTTGTACGCGGCAAGGGCCAGCGGCCAGTCCCCGAAGGCGCGGTAGTTGTCTTCGAGCTTGCCCAGCGCCCCTTCGGTGGATTTCCAGAAATCCATGCGCTCGTCGGCCCATTCGTTTATTTTTATGTCAAACGGGCCGATGCTGTTCCGCATAAACTGCCACAGCCCGGTAGCGCCCGATCTGCTGCGGGCCGTGGGCACAAAGCCGGATTCAATCACCGGCAGATAGAGAAGTTCGGCAGGCAGGTTACGCGCGGCAATCTGTTCCCGGATAAAGGGGATATACGGCCCGGCCCGCTTCATCACCGCCTGGAGCCATTCCCTGCCCCCGCTTTTGGAGTACCGTTCCAGGTATTCCCGGGTAAGCTCCCGGTCAAAGCCCGGGATGCCGGGCTCGCCCGCGCCCCTGCCCGCGTAGGGCCCGCCGGCCGGCCCGGCAAAGTCCGCGGCATCCGGCGTTTCCGCGCCCGCGTTCCCGCGCAGGGGCCGTCCGTCCGCAGAAACCGGCCCGGGCAGCATCCGCGCGGGAGGCCGCAGCTCCGGCGGCCTGTAGCCCGGCGGCGCTTGCCCGGCCGCGCCGAAACCCGCCGCGCCGTAATCCCGCCGGCCGGGATCCGGGGCCGGCTGCGGCGCCTCTTCGGGGAGAACCGGCTTGTACTCGTAGCGGTGCTCGTCCTGGGCAGGAAGCCCGGCGGGGAAGGCCGCCGCCCAGGCAAAGACCAGCGCCGCCGCTGCGGCAGGAAAACCGCGCCTCACCATTTTTCCCCGTAGTAGATCCCCGCCCATTCCCAGCGGCCGTGTATATCCGGGTCAAGGGGAAAGTAGATCTTTCTAAAGTAGAAGTACCAGGTGGATATGTACTGGTACCAGCCCCAGGTGCGCAGGTACGCTTCGTTGGAGTTGGAGCTTTCGTCCAGTTCCGCCGCGTAGCGTATCTGGTTCCCCCGCATAAAATCCACAAGCGTAAATTCCGCCATTTCCGCGCTGTCGTCCTCTTCCTGCCCCCAGGACCGGGTAAAGAAATTCACCTTTGCCCGGTAACTCCAGAGCCGCCTGCTGTTCCCGGTATCCAGGGCGCTCTGGATAGCGCCAAGCAGGGCGGGCAGCGATTCAAAGGTCCAGTCCTTGGGCGAGTTGTTAAAGTCCACAAGCCGCTTGGCATAGGCGTAGGCGTCGGGGAAACCGGGGATCACCGTGCCGTAATAGGGCAGGAACCGGGTATAGGCCTGGATCGCCATATTCCACTCGCCGATCTTTTCGTAGGACCGGCCAAGCCGGAAATACGCCGCGCCGGGATCTATCTTGCCGGAAAAACGGGAAAGCAGTTCCTCGTAGTACCGGACAAGCCGCTCGTGATTCTCGGTCAGGGTAATGAGCTGGTTCAGCGCGATAAAGTGTACCGATTCCCCCCTGACCATAAGGTCCGGATAGTTATTCACAATCAGGTTATAGTAGAGCGCGGCCGCTTCGCTGGCTTCCTGTTGGGCATGCGCGTAGGCAATTATCAAAAGGTAATAAGCCGAATAAGGATCGTCCGGGTATTGGTTCATGCAGTCGCCCAGGAAATTGATAAGCCTGGGATATTCCCCGAGCCGCGCGTATTCGC
Organism: Treponema sp.; assembly: GCA_031255875.1. Taxonomy (GTDB): domain Bacteria; phylum Spirochaetota; class Spirochaetia; order Treponematales; family Breznakiellaceae; genus JAIRRR01. Next base: position 97 of record JAIRRR010000187.1, on the reverse strand, counting down.
TGGCAATTTCGTTCACCACCGGGAAACGTTCCCCCGGCTCCCCCCCAAGAAGGGCGAAAAGGTCCCTGAAACTCTCCCGCTGTTTTTGGTCCCCGAC
>JAIRRR010000094.1 GCA_031255875.1 Treponema sp. | reverse complement strand
TCGTTGTCGAACCAGACAAGGGAATCCCTCTCCGTCTGGGAAGCGCGTACCGAAGGTTCTTCCAGCCAATAGGCCACGTAGAGATTCGAATCGTCCCAGAGGCTTGCCATGCGGGTATCAAAAAAGGCCGGCTCCCCGCTGACCATGTCAACAAAGCGGCCCGACTTCCGCGCGTTCTGCCAGCAGGGTTTGGAGAGATCCCCGTCAATGACGACAGGGCCGCGTATGCGCCGGCTTGTATAACGCGCCAGACCTTCGTCCGGAACCTGTTCGTGGTAAACCATACAAACTCCTCTAAAATTCTATTCCCTTAATGTATTTATTATAGTAGAATAAGACAATGCTGTTCCAAAGCCCGGCCGGCTTTGGGCAGATTATATCTGTTTTTTTTTATGAAGGAGGAAATGATGAAAAAGACGCTTTTCACGCTGTTCTTTATCGCGGCGGGCCTGTCCCTGGCCTGGGCCGGCGGCTCAAGGCAGGCAAGCCCCAGCGATACGGTGACCCTTTCGGTTTATATGCAGATCGATATTGCCGATCCCCAGTACGAGTACTGGCCGGTTACCCTGGACGCCTTTGCGAAAAAGTACCCCAATATCAAGCTCGAATTTGAATATGTCTCGGGCGAGCAGTTCCACGACAAATTCCAGGCCATGGCCGCCGCCGGGGACATTCCGGACCTCTTTACCACCTACGCGGGAGCCCGGTCGAGCTATATCCTGGACCGGGGCCTTGTGAAGGATCTCCGGCCCTACCTGACCGACGAATTCAAGTCCCATTACAGCCCCGCTCTATGGGATCCCCAGGGGCCTAACGGGGAAATTTACATAATTTCCCCCAACATGGCCGTATGTACCGCGATATACGTGAACACCAAGCTCCAGAAGGAGCTTGGGCTGAGCAACCCCAGGACCCTGGACGAGCTTATCGCCCAGGTGCCCGCAATCCGCGCCGGGGGTTATACGCCCCTGATGTTCGCCAACAAAGGGGTATGGCAGGCCCAGTCCTTGCTGCTCTCCATGCTCGTGGACCGGCTGGCGGGCAAGACGTGGTTCGACCGCGCCCGGGCGGGAACGGCGAAATTCACCGACAAGGGTTTTGTTGACGCGCTGGCGGTGATCAAGCGGCTTGTGGACAGCCAGGCTTTCCCCGCAGGGGTAAACCAGCTTGAAGGGCCGGAAGGCTGGGGCGATTTCGTGCAGGGCAACTCGGTGTACCTTCTGGACGCGGGCTGGCGGATCTCCGCGCTCAAGAGCGCGGCGAAACCGGAAGATTACGCGGGTTACGAGGTGATAGCCTTCCCGGCGATCGCGGGGGAAGTGACCAGCGGGTCCAGCGCCGCCACCCTGGGCGAGGCGCTTGCCATGAACGCCAGGCTTTCGGGCGCCAAGGCCGACGCGGCGTGGAAATTCCTCAGTTTTATCTACGGGCAGGAAGGCAGCGAGATCCTGATGCAGTACGGCACGGTCCCCACTTACAAGCTGGACTACTCCAGGTTTGACGTTGACAGCCTGAACAGGCAGTACATATCCCTTATCAACAGCCAGTCCATGGGCTATGTCATCGACGCGGTGATGGACGGCGAGGGGGTGAACAACCTGCTCAACCCCGGCATACAGGCGGTAATGATAGGCGACAAGACCCCCGCCCAGCTCGCCGCCGAATACGAGGCCTGGGTCGCGGCCAATGATTCGAACAGGAAAAAATAGCGGCGTTCGCGGGGGGCAGCGATGCGGTACGCGCTTTCGCGCAGGATAAGCCACTACTGTTTCGTACTCCCCGCTTTTCTCGTCTTTGCCGGCGTAATGATCTTCCCCGTGTTTTTCAGCTTTGCCCTGGGTTTTACCCAGTGGAAAGGCTACGGGGAAATGGTCTTTGTGGGCCTGGGCAATTACAAGAGGATGTTCGCCGATCCGGTCTTTTTTATCGGGCTGCGGAACAACATCATGATCGTCCTTATTTCGGTGTTCGGACAGATACCGCTGGGCATGGTGCTGGCCTATATACTCCACCGGAAAATGGTAAAAAAGGCAAATATCTTCGAGGCGCTTATCTTCCTTCCCATAACAATTTCCTCGGTCATCATCGCGCAGCTTTGGAACAGGATATTCTCCCCGGTGGGGATGGTCCCCGCCCTTGTGCGCATGCTTACGGGAAACCGGGACTACGTGATGACCATCGTGGAAAACAAAAACCTCGCGATTGTCCCCATCATGTTTGTGCTGCTGTGGCAGCATACCAGCCTCTACATGGTAATATTCCTGGCGAATCTCCAGCGTATTCCCAATACGCTTATCGAGGCGGCCCAGCTTGAGGGGGCGAGCGAGGGGAAAATATTCCTCAAAATCGTCATGCCCATGCTGGGTTATGTTATCTTTATTAACTCGATTCTGGCGATTTCGGGAAGTTTTAAAAGTTTCGATTTAATATATTCCATGACCGGCGGGGGCCCGGCGCATTACACCGAAGTGATCGCAGTGTATATGTACAACACTACTTTTGTGCATCAGAATTACGGGTACGGGAGCGCCCTGTCCATAATTATCATCGTTTTTATCGTGCTTTCGATACTGCTTACCCGCGCGGTATCAAGGGTGTTCAAGGTAGAGTAGCTTATGGCGCAGGAAATGCCGGGGCTCAGGATGGCGCCCCTGTCCTGGAGAGTAGCCGCCTATATCCTGATGGCGGTATTCGCCGTCCTTACGATTTTCCCCCTTCTCTGGCTCTTTTACTCTTCTTTTAAACCCCACGCGGAGATAGTCATGCGGCCCCTGGGCCCGCCTTTGCGTCCCTCGCTGGACAACTATTTCCGCGCCTGGCAGCTGGGGAGCCTGGGTACCGCACTGGCGAACAGTTTCATCTACACCAGCGTCGCCACAACGGCAACCCTGTTCCTGGCCCTGGCGGCGGCCTTCGGGATTGCCAAATTCCCCTTTAAAAGCGGGGCCTTTTTTACTGCGGCCTTTGCCGCCGGCCTTATGATCACGGTCCACGCGGTGATCATTCCCCTCTTCCTCGCGGAGGTGAAAGTCGGAATCATCAACCGCCGCATCGGGGTTATTCTGCCCTACATAGCTTTCGACCTGCCCATGTCGGTGATGATCGCCCTATCGTATGTCCGGGGCATTCCCGACGCGCTCATAGAATCCGCCGAGATCGACGGGGCCAAGTACCGTTATGTTTTCTGGAAGATGATAGTGCCGCTGTCAACGCCGGTAATTGCCACCATGGTAATTCTTTCCTTCCTGCGGCACTGGAACGAATTCCTGTTCGTATTTGTGTTTACCACCAGGATCGCGATGAAGAGCCTTCCGGTGGCGATAACCCTGTTTGCCGGACGGAACAATATCGAATACGGGATGCAGTACGCGTCCCTGGTGATCGGCATTCTTCCCATGATAATCTTCTATTTCTTTTTTCATGACCAGCTTATCAGGGGTTTTGGGGAAGGGGCTCTCAAGGAATAGCGGGGCAGGGCAGAACGGAAAAACAGTAGCGGAGTTTGTATGCGTATTCTTACCGGCGGGATGAACCACGAATCCAACAGCCTGAACCCGATCATTACCGGCGCGGGCGATTTTGTTGTCTTTTACGGGGAAGAAATTCCTGGCAGGGGCCTGGCGGAAGGCTGGTCCTTGACCGGAATTACCCGCGCCCTGGAAAAAGCCGGATGCGAAATAGTACCAACCGTGCTGGCCCGCGCTGTCCCCAACGGGGTGGTTGCCGCGCCGTTCTACCGCGATATCAAAACGGAGTTCCTGCGCCGGACAAGGGAGGCCCTTGCCTCGGGCCCCATAGACGGGGTGTGCCTTGCCCTTCACGGCTCCATGAAGGTCGAGGGCCTTGGCTGCGCCGAGGGCGATCTTACAAGCGCCCTGCGGGAACTGCTCCCCGGCGTTCCGTTTACTGCGGCGCTTGATATGCACGCCACGATTACCCCGGCCCTGTTAAAGACAGTTGACGGCTTTGCCGGTTACAAAACCGCGCCCCACGTTGACTGCGCCGAAACCGGCGGGCACGCTGCGGCAATGCTGCTCAAGGCGCTTGAAACCGGCAAAAAACTCTTTACCGTTTACCGGCGCGTCCCCATGCTCATCGCGGGCGAAAAATCCGAGTCCGGGGCGGAACCGATGCGTTCCCTTATCGCGCGGTGCCGGGAAGCGGAGAAAAAGCCGGGAATAGCGGCGGCCTCGTTCCTCCTGGGCTTTCCCTGGGCGGATGACGAGCACAACGCGGTGTCCGCCCTGGTAAGCGCCTTCGCCGGGGCTGAGGACCTGGCGGAGGAGATCGCCGACGGGCTGGCGGACGCCTTTTGGGAACGGCGAAGGGATTTTGCCTTCCGTAGCGAATACTACGATTCCGCAGGGGCCGTGCAGGCGGCTTACCGGGCCGTGCTGGAAAAAAACGAACGCCCGGTATTTATTTCCGATTCGGGCGACAACCCCACTGCCGGGGCCGCCGGGGACGCGACCGATCTGCTGGAAAAAATACTTGACACCATTGATACAGCGGAAAAACTGCCCACGCCGTTACTGTACTCGGGCTTTTACGACGCGCCCGCCGCAGCCATCTGCGTCAAAGCGGGAACAGGCGCGAAAACCAATATCACCCTGGGGGGGAACTGGGACACTGTTAACGGCAAAAAAATACCG
>JAIRRR010000066.1 GCA_031255875.1 Treponema sp. | reverse complement strand
TGCAAGGCCGATGTGGCCGTCAAAGCCGGTAACTTCTACGTATGGGCGGTTATCTGCACGATCGGTATCAGCCTTGGCGGTACGACAGGTTATGCCATCAACCCGGCCCGCGATCTCGGTCCCCGTATCGCACACGCGTTACTCCCGATGAAGGGCAAGGGAAATTCAGACTGGGGCTATGCGTGGATCCCCGTCGCCGGCCCGGTAATAGGCGCTCTTCTTGGAGGACTCGTGGCGCAGGCGATACTGCCCTTTATTTAACGGTGAAACCCTTGCGTTTGGCTTAATTTCATTCTGCTTTACAATACAGCACGCGGCAAAGCATTCACCGTATTCGGGACTCCTTAAGGTTTGCCTGGGGAGTCCCGGTTATCCATAGCGGGTATCATCATCTTCAGGTGCTGTAACAGCTTTATGCGGAGGTTTTGGATTTCGCGCTTGGAGGTACTGTTTTGGTGGAAGACGTCATCATCATAGGCGGAGGGGTCTGTGGCTGCTCCCTGCTGTACGAATTGAGCCGGTACAAAGTAAAAACGCTTTTATTGGAAAAGGAAAACGATGTCGCGGCGGGGTCCTCAAAGGCGAACAGCGCGATTGTCCACGCCGGTTACGATCCCGAGCCGGGAACCAGGATGGCCCGTTACAATGTCGAGGGGAACGCGCTGATCGAGCAGTTGTGCGTTGATCTGGATATTATGTACAGGAAGACAGGCTCGCTGGTGGTGGGGTTTGACGAAGCGGACCGGAAACGGATCGAAAGCCTGTACGTCAAAGGCAACCGGAACGGTGTGCCGGGCCTGAGGATTATAGCGGGAGACGAGCTTTTCAATCTGGAACCCGCGCTGAGCCGCGAAATAAGCTGCGCCCTTTACGCGCCGACCGCCGGTATCGTGGCGCCCTGGGAGCTTGCCCTTGCCCAGGCGGAATGCGCGGTTAAAGGCGGCGCGAAAGCCGTGTTTAACGCGGAGGTGACCGGCATAAAAAAAGAAAACGGCCGTTTTGTTGTCAGTACAAAAAATGGCGAATACGCCGCCCGTTTTGTCGTAAACGCGGCGGGCGTCGCGTCGGATACCGTAAACGATCTGATTGCCGAAAAATTTTTTACGATCTGCCCCAAGCGGGGCGAATACTATGTACTTGATACGACCGAGGCGAATCTTGTCAATACGGTCGTGTTTCCGTGCCCCTCGAAACTCGGCAAGGGGGTGCTGGTCGCGCCGACCGTGCACGGCAATATAATCGTAGGGCCGGACAGCACGGACTGCCTGTACGATTCGCTTGAAAATACGGCGGCGGGCCTTGAATATGTCGCAAAGAACGCGCTCCGCTGCGTACCCTCGGTGAATCTGCGTGCATCGATCAGAAATTTCGCCGGCATACGCGCCGACCCCGGACTGGAAGACTTTATCGTCGGCGAATCGGATTCCGTGCCGGGCTTCTTCAATATGGCGGGGATAAAATCGCCGGGCCTGACCGCCTCGCCGGCCATAGCCAAAGACGTGGCGGGCATGCTGCTCGACAAGGGCCTCGATTCCGCGCCGAATCCCGGCTTTGTGCCGAGCCGGAAACTCACGCGCTTCAAGTATTTGAGCGATGAGGAAAAACAGGAGGCGATAAAGCGGAATCCGCTGTACGGCACGATAGTCTGCCGGTGCGAGACGGTTACCGAAGGCGAGATCGTGGACGCGCTGAACCGCCCGCTGCCGCCGCGTTCGCTTGACGCGGTTAAACGCCGGTGCAGTACCGGCATGGGGCGCTGCCAGGGCGGCTTTTGCGGCCCCCGCGTCCTGGCGCTGATCGCCAAACACGCCGGCGTCAGCGAGGCGGATATTCCGCTGGACAAAGAGGGCATGTACATCGTTACCGGCCGCACAAAGAAAAGGGGGGCGGTTTTATGAAAGACAACTACGATGTAGTGGTAACGGGCGGCGGCCCTGCGGGCCTTGCCGCCGCCATATCCGCCGCGGAAAACGGCGCGCAAAGCGTGCTGATCCTTGAACGCAACGGCACTCTCGGCGGAATCCTCAACCAGTGCATCCACAACGGGTTCGGGCTGCATCATTTCAAAGAGGAGATGACCGGCCCCGAATACGCCTGCCGGTTCATCGAACAGCTTCCGAACTATCCCGCCATCGAAGTGCTTACGGGCGCGATGGTGCTCGGCATCTCCCCTGACAAAACAGTTTCCGCGATTCATCCGGAGCGCGGGTATATGCGCCTGGCGGCCAACGCGATTGTGCTGTCGATGGGCTGCCGCGAGAGGACCCGGGGCGCTATCGGCATACCGGGCGCAAGGCCGTCCGGCATATTCACGGCGGGCGCGGCCCAGCTTTACATGAACATCGAGGGCTTTACCGTGGGCAAACGGGCCGTGATACTCGGCTCCGGCGACATCGGCCTCATCATGGCGCGGCGGCTCACGCTCGAAGGGGCGAAGGTCCTCGGCGTGTACGAGGTGCTGCCGTATTCTTCCGGCCTGACCCGTAACATCGTCCAATGCCTCGAAGATTACGGCATACCGCTCTACCTGTCCCATACGGTCACCGATATCCGGGGCGAGCGGCGCGTGGAGCAGGTAGTCGTCCAGCAGGTTGACGAACGGCGCAAGCCTGTTCCGGGCACGGAACAGGTGATAGACTGCGACACCCTGCTGCTCTCCGTAGGGCTCATACCGGAGAACGAGCTTTCCCGCCAGGCAGGGCTGGAAATCAGCCCGCGCACCAACGGGCCGGTCGTCTACGAAAACATGGAGACCAGTATTCCCGGAATTTTCGCCTGCGGGAACGTCGCCCACGTGCACGATCTTGTTGACTTTGTTACGGCGGAAAGCATACGCGCCGGGGCCGCCGCGGCGAAATATCTGCCTAAAAAAGCCGAAAGCGTGATACCGGTACAGAACGGGGACGGCGTGGGATACGCCGTGCCCCAAAAGATACGTCTTGAAAATGTCGATAAGGGCGTGGATGTGTTTTTCCGCGTTACCGCTATGTACAAGACATCAAAAATCGAGGTGAAAAGCGGCGACAACGTGATAGCCTCTTTCAAACGGGAGCATTTAGCCCCCGGCGAAATGGAAAAAATCACGCTGCCCAGAGCCTTCCTCGAAAAAGCGGGCGGCCTTCCGCTTGTCGTGTCCGTGAACAGCAGGGAAAGACTCGCCGCTTCCGACATAAAATTCCGCACAAAACGCCCGGACGGGATAACGGAGCTTATCTGCATCGTATGCCCGAAAGGCTGCCATTTACAGGTTGATGAAAACAACGGTTTTGCCGTAACGGGGAACAACTGCAATCGCGGGGAAGAGTACGGCCGGCAGGAAGTTACGAACCCGACGCGGGTCATCACGTCAACCGTATGCGCGGCCGGGGGGGCGATTGCGCGTATGCCGGTAAAAACCGACAAAACGATACCCAAGGGCAGGATCTTCGAGGCGATGAAGCTGCTTGACGATCTTGAAGCGAAATCCCCCGTCAAACCGGGCGATGTGGTTGTTCCTGATATTTGCGGCACAGGGGCAAATTTTGTTTCGACACGCAGTTTGTGAATCAAACTTTGTGTATATAATTTTATCCGGAGGTCTTTATGAAAAAACTTATCAATGATCCGTCAAAGGTAGTTGTGGAGGCGCTGAAAGGCATGGAGGCCGCCCATGGCGACCTTATCAAGGTCAGCTATGAACCGGCATTTATTTCCCGCAAGGAGCCGCCGAAGAAGGGCAAGGTGGCCGTGATTTCCGGCGGCGGCAGCGGGCACGAGCCCATGCACGGGGGCTTTGTGGGGCTCGGCATGCTCGACGCGGCCTGCCCGGGCGAGGTGTTTACCTCCCCGACTCCGGACCAGATGGAGGCGGCGACAAAGGCCGTTGACGCGGGCGCGGGCGTTGTCCACCTGGTAAAAAACTATACCGGCGATATTATGAACTTCCAGATGGCAGCGGATATTTGCGCGGCGGACAATATCAAGGTTGAAACCGTCGTTATCGCGGACGACGTGGCGGTAGAGGACAGCCTTTACACGGCGGGCCGCCGGGGAGTCGGCAGCACGGTTCTTACCGAAAAGATCATCGGCGCGTCGGCGGAACGGGGCGATCCGCTTGAGGCTGTGGTAAAGTACGCGAACTACTGCAAGGACAACGGCAGGAGCATGGGTATCGCGCTGAGTTCCTGCACGCTGCCTGCGGTCGGCAAGCCGATTTTCGAGATTGGCGACGACGAGATCGAGCTGGGCGTCGGCATACACGGCGAGCCGGGACGGGAAAGAATCAAGATTAAAACGGCGAACGAGCTTATGGCCATGCTTTTTGAGCCGGTCGCGCAGGATCTGTCGCTGAAACAGGGGGACGAAATTGTCCTGTTTGTCAACGGGATGGGCGGTACGCCGCTTATCGAACTGTATATCCTTTACAACGCGGCGTTTGAGCTTGCGAACAAGAAAGGCGTCAAAGTTGTGCGGAACCTCGTCGGCAATTATATCACGTCCCTTGAGATGCAGGGCTTCAGCGTTACCATTATGAAGGCCAATGCGGATATCGTAAAACTCTGGGACGCGCCGGTTCTGACGCCCGCTCTTCGCTGGGGGATATGATAGGGAGGATATGATGATAACGCGGCAGCAGATTGTTGACTGGATAAAAAAACTTGACACCGTGTACTCCGAACAGAAAGATTTTCTCTCCAGGCTTGACTCGGACATTGGCGACGGGGATCACGGCGTCAATATGGCGCGGGGTTTTAACGCCGTCGCAAGCGCGCTGGATACAGCTCAGCCTGCGGACATTGGCGCGGCCCTTAAAACTGTTTCTACATCGCTGATAAAAACCGTCGGCGGGGCTTCCGGCCCGCTGTACGGCACCTTTTTCCTGCGCTGTGCTGCCGCCTTTGCCGGCAAACAGGAGATTGACCTGGATGCGTGGACGGCCGCCCTTGAAAAAGGCGTGCAGGGGATAGAGCAGCTTGGCAAGGCTCAAAAAGGCGATAAAACGATGCTTGACGCGTGGTTTCCGGCGCTGGACGCCTTGAAATCCGCGTCCGGGAGCGGGATAAAAGAGGCGCTGGAAGCCGCTGCGGATGCCGCGGAGGAGGGTGCCAGGGCAACGATCCCGCTTCAGGCCAGAAAAGGCCGCGCCAGTTATCTGGGGGAGCGCAGCATAGGGCATCAGGACCCGGGCGCTACCAGCACGATGCTGCTGCTGCAAACTGCCGCCGCAATACTCGGGTGACATTTTGGTAGGGCTGGTTCTTGTTTCACACTGCCGGGATCTGGCCTGCGCGGCCGCCCGCCTTGCCCGGCAGGTCTCTTCCGGCACGGAGATTCCGATAGCCGCGGCGGGCGGCGTCGGCGATAACCGCGAAGAGCTTGGCACGGACGCGATGGACATCATGGAGGCCCTTGAATCGGTCTATTCTGATGACGGCGTTCTGGTTCTGATGGATCTGGGCAGCGCGGTACTGAGCGCGAAAACGGCCCTTGAATTTCTTGACGCCGAAAAAGCGGGCAGAGTCTGCCTGTGCCCGGCCCCGCTTGTCGAGGGCGCGGTCGCCGCCGCAGTCCAAATCTCCATTGGCGGCAGCCTCGACGCCGTCAGACAGGAGGCCGCTGCGGCGCTCGTACCCAAGCAGATCGATCTAGGGGCCGCGCCGGAAGCGGCGCCTTCGGCGGACGCTGCCGGAGACGCCCCTGCTGTCGGCGAAAACGAGGCCGCCTATCTGTCGTACAGATTTGTCTCGCGCCTGAAAAACGGCCTCCACGCGCGTCCGGCCTCTTTGCTGGTAAACGCCGCCGCCCAGCATAACGCCGAGGTGCGGGTAAAGAACATCAGCAGGGACAGGGGGCCGGAGTCCGCCCGCAGCATCAACCGGCTTGCCTTGCTCGGCATACTGCTCGGGGACGAAGTCGAGATACAGGCGTCCGGCGGCGGGGCGGAAGAGGCGCTTGCCGCCCTGCAAAAACTTGCCGAAAGCAACTTCGGCGAAGCGCCCGCCGCCCTTAAAACCGCCGGCGTTTCCGACGGCAAACCGCTGTCCCTCGCGCCGGGGATTGGAATGGGGCGGCTTTACCGCGAGAATACGGCTGTAGCCTGCCCGAAACGGACGGTGGACGACGCGGACGCTGAAATTCGCCGGTTCGAGGCGGCGCTTGCCCGGGTAAAAACAGAACTCGAAGCGCACGAGGAGAGCCTTGCCCGGGCAGGGCGCGCGGACGAGGCGGGCATCTTCGCCGCGCAAAAACTCATCCTTCTGGACGGCGGCCTTATTGACGGGGTGAAAAAGGCCGTTGCTGCGGAAAAACTGGATGCCGCGTATGTCTACCAGCAAACTATGGACAAGTTGGCGGCGGAATACCGCAAATTGCCGGGCAGTTACCTGCCGCAGCGGGCCGTTGATATTAACGATGTGGCCTCCGGCGTGATCGCCGCGCTCACCGGCGGCGGCAGATCCGGGTCCGGGGATACGGGCGATATAATCCTTGCCGCGAAAGAAATTCAGCCTTCGATGCTTGTCCGTTTTGAAAACAGGATTCGCGGCTTTCTGACCGAAACAGGCGGGGCGACATCCCACGCGGCGATTCTGGCCAGGACGCTCGGGATTCCCGCCATATCAGGCTACCGGCTCGACGAAAACACGCCGAACGGGACCCTCGTCATTGTTGACGGCAAGAACTGTTCGGTTACGGTCGCGCCGGATTCGCGGACACAGGCCGATTTCAGGGAAAAAATTGCCGGCTGGGAAGAAAAAAAGAAACAGGATTTCGAGGACAGCAAAAAAGACGCCGTTACGACGGACGGGGTGAAAGTGCATGTCCGCGCCAATGTGGGCGGCAAAAGGGACGCAAAGACGGCCGCCGAGTACAACGCCGAGGGCATAGGGCTCCTGCGCAGCGAATTTCTCTTTCTTTCCAGCCCTGCCGCCCCTGACGAGGCGACGCAGGAAGCCCTGCTCAGGGAGATACTGGCGTTTTTCCCCGACGAGCCGGTTACGATCCGCACTCTGGACATAGGCGGCGACAAACCCCTCGGCTGGCTGGAGCTTCAGAAAGAGGAAAACCCCTTTCTCGGCGTGCGCGGGATACGGCTTTGCCAAAAGGAAAAACAGCTTTTCATGGGCCAACTAAGGGCAATACTTCGCGCCGCAGCCGGTTTCAAGGTAAAGATAATGTCGCCCATGATAAGCACGGTGGAGGAACTGTGCTTTTGCAGGGAGATGCTTGAAACGGCCCACGCCGGCCTCCTGAAAGAAGGCATTGACCACCTGTGGCCCGTGCCGTTCGGCATAATGGTGGAGACCCCCGCGGCGGTTATGATGGCGGACAAGCTCGCCGGAAAGGCGGATTTTTTCAGTATCGGCTCGAACGATCTGTCCCAGTACATAATGGCAGCCGAGCGGGGGAACGCGGCCCTGTCGGAGCTGGCGGACGCGCATCAGGCGGCGGTTTTGCGGGCTGTCAGTATGACCGCCTCCGCCGCCCGCAAGGCGGGTATCCCTGTCAGCGTCTGCGGCGAAATGGCGGGCGATCCCGCGCTCAGCAAGGCGCTTGTCGGCATGGGCATAACCGAGCTGAGCATGAATCCGGCCGCGATAGGGCCCGTTAAGCGGGCGATTACCGCTGTTTCTCAAAAAGAGGCCGGGGAAATGGCCCTTCGCTGTGTTGAATGTTCTGTTCTTGATGAAGTTATGGGCATTTTGGCGCACGACGCCGGTTAAAACCGGGACGGCATGGGTTCCGGGGAAAACAACATTCTCAAAAAAAGGCGGGGGCGGATAGCCTGCGGCCTATTCCGCTGTTCTTATCTTTTCGTACTTTAGGTGCTGCTCTTCAAGCAGTTCCATGACGCGGTTTACCGTCGCCTGTTTTTGGTCAATGCCGCTTGCCGGATCGATAGATGCAAGGATTGCGTTGCGGAACGGCTTGCACTCCATTACGGGGCTTGAAGCGACAATAACCTTGTCGTGGAATACCTGGTCGGCAAGCATGTCTTCGGGATTGTCGGGGGAAAGCCGCAGGCAGGAACCGTTGATCGACACGAATATCATCACGTCGAAAATCCTAAGGTACGAATCCATTTCGCGAACGCCGCGTTTTGTTTCCGGCTTGCCGGGCCTGTAGCGTGTGCCGCTGGGAAAAACCGCTATTATCTGCTTGTTTCGCCGGGTCGTATCCATTGCCCGCATGGCGGCCATGTTGATTTTTTTACCGCGGTTAATTTCTTCCGGGTCCGTCACTTTCGCGAGACTCCGGCTGGGGTAGATCACGATGCGGGTAAACGCCTCGGTATAGGCCCTTACAAGCGGGTCATGCTCGTTCAGTTTTAGCCCGGAAATGGCGACAATCCGCCGGGCGATTTGCCCGCCGAAATCCCCCTCGTCATGCTCCAGCAAATAAAAAATTATCGGCAGATCAAGGTTACTGTAATGCTCCGCCATGAACAGCCCGCGCTTCCCCGCCTTAACCTGTTCCAAAAAGTCCGCAAAATGTTCCCGCCCCTCAAGCCGCGAACCGGGCAGCAGGTTTTCTTTAACAATCGCGTCGATCATTTTGCGGGTGTTTGGGTTTCCCTCTTCGTATACGTTAAATTCGTTGATTTTTGCCGGAGCGTGAGAAAGCTTTGAAAGCTGCCCGAAAAGATGTCCATAGCGCTCTTTTAATGATAACCCGTCCATACTCCCCGCTTTTTGACAATAGAGGCTGGCCCAAAACCGTGCGCGTTGGCGCACAGTCAATTAGTTTTGGAACAGGCTCAATATATAACGATTTGTGTGGTTTTGTCAAGAAAATGAATTTTGCTGTGTCGAATCTGCACGGGGGAGCGTTTGCGCCGCCCGCCTGCGGGAACCGGAGCTTTGGGAGAAAAACAACGCGCCCCGTTGCCCGGGCCTTCCGTTTGTGCTAGAATTTCCATGGTAGTTATGCGTGCCGTCATAAAACCCCGCCGCTTTTCCGGGAACGTCCGGGTTCCGGCTTCCAAATCCCACACTATCCGCCGCCTCCTTATCGCGGCCCTGGCAGACGGGGTGTCGGAAATTTGGCATCCGCTGGATTCGCTTGACGGGCGGTCCTGCGCCGAAGTCTGCCGCGCCCTGGGCGCCGGGATTGCCGAATACCGGGCCGGGGGGACCGGCTGCCCCAACCCGCCGGACGAGGCGGGCGAGGCATTGGTCCGCTGGACCGTGCGCGGGACCGGTAGCCGCCTTGCCGCCCCTGAAACGCCCCTTGACGTGGGCAATTCCGGCACCACGCTGTTCTTTGCCCTGGCGGCGGCGGCGCTGGGAGACAGGCCGGTCGTTTTTACCGGGGACGATCAGATTAAGCGGCGGAGCGCCGGGCCCCTGCTTGAGGCGCTGAGGAAATTCGGCGTTACCGCCGAGTCCGCGGGGGGCGGCTGCGTCCCCATCACGGTCAGAGGCCCCTGGCGCGGCGGCCGCGCGAGTGTCGCCTGCCCGACCAGCCAGTACCTCTCGGCGCTGCTCCTTGCCGCCCCCCTTGCGCCGGCCGGGACCGTGACCGAAATTGACGTACCCCTGCTCAACGAAAAACCCTATGTCGAGCTTACCCTGTCTTACCTGGACGCCCAGAAGATCAGGTATGAGCGGGCTGACGATTTTTCATACTTCCGGATCTTTGGCGGCGCTTCCTACAGGCCCGTTAACGGGAGCGTAAGCGGCGACTTTTCCTCGGCGGCGTTTCCGGCAGCCGCCTCGCTCGTCAGCGGGGGCGGCGGCCTTACCCTGCTTGGCCTTGACCCGGATGACAGCCAGGGCGACAGGGCCTTTTTTACCATGCTCAGGGAGATGGGTTGCAAAGCCGAATGGCTGGAAAACGCCGCCTGCCGCCCGGGGGAAGAACGGGCGCTGTCCCTTTCCGGCCCGCTCCGGCTCAAGGGGGGGGCCTTCGACCTGAACGCCACCCCGGACCTGCTCCCGGTAATGGCCGTCCTGGGCGCTTTTGCCGAAGGGGAGACGGCCCTGGTAAATGCGGCCCATGCCCGCATCAAGGAAACCGACCGCGTCGCCGTCATGGCCCGGGAGCTTTCGAAGTTCGGCGCGGAGGTATCGGAACGGCCTGACGGGCTCGTGGTAAGGGGTATGCCGTCCGGCGGCCCGGGGTGGCGGCGCGGGGCAGGGCTGCTGCGGCTCGACGGGCACGGCGATCACCGGGTGGTGATGGCCCTGGCGGCGGCGGCCCTGGGAGCGGCGGGCCTGGTGGAAATAAGCGGCGCCGAAAGCGCGGCGGTGACCTACCCGCTTTTCCTGGAACAGATAGGAGCGGAAATAAAAATGGAAAGCGACTACAAGAGCGGCAAATGCGTATTGTAATTGTCGGAGCCGGTACGGTGGGAACCCAGCTTGCCCGGCATTTGATTCAGGAAAAGCACGACGTCTCCCTTATCGAGTCAAATCCCGAGCGGGCGCGCCACGCCTCGAACCACATGGATTGCCTGGTGCTCCAGAACAAGGGCAACAGCATCTACGCGCTGGAAGAGGCGGGTATTGCCAAAGCCGACGCCCTGGTCTGCGTGACCGAATCGGACGAGCTGAACATGATTATCTGCGGGCTGGCCGAATCCCGGTATCCTGAATTGCTCAAGATAGCGCGGGTGCGGAACGACGACTATGTCCGGCTCAGCCGCCCGGAGGAGGCGTCCTCCCAGGACCCTCATATTTTGGGGATAAACCGCTTTATCCATCCTGATGTGGAGGCGTCCCGGAAGGTGCTCAGCGCTGTTGAACACGGCGTCCTGGGCGACATTATCAGCTTTGCCGGGACGAACTACGAGCTTGGCGCGGTAGATATCGCCGAGGCTTCCCCGTTTGACGGCCTTGTTATGACCAAGTACCGGTCCGTAGTCCCCGGGGAAAGCCTGGTTACCCTGGTCGAGCGGGGCCACGGGAAAGACGCGGAAGTTATACTCCCCGCCGGTTCTACTGTGCTTGAAAAAGGGGACCGGGTTTTCATCCTTGTCAAGGAGGGGGAGCTGGATCGTATCTTCCGCCTTGCGGGGCATACCGAAAAACCCCTGCGCAAGATCGGCATCGTAGGGGGCGGCCGGCTGGGCTGCCTTATCGCGGAAGGGCTTCTGGAAAAAACCGATCCCGCGGAATCCCGGGGAATGGCGCCGAAGCGCCGAGGTTTTCTTTCCTTTTTCAAAAGTTTTATTTCGAAGCGGAACTACCGGGTAGTTATCATCGAGCAGGATTACGGCCTCTGCAAAGAGATCGCGTCCCGGTTTCCGGAGGCCCTGGTGCTGAACCGGGACATGTCCGATGAAAATTTTATTTCCGAAGAACGGATAGACGATCTCGATCTTATTATTACTACTACCGCGCAGCAGGAATTCAACATCATTACCTCCGTGTACCTTAAAAGCAGGGGGGTCGGGCTGGCTATCGCCATGGTGTCCAGCCCGGGCTACGCGGCGGTTGCCCGCAAGCTCGGCGTGGATGTAGTGGTCCCTATGAACATGGTGGTAGTAGATTCGATACTTTCCCATCTTATGGGGAATTCCGTGATCGCGGTACACCGGCTCGGGGACGGCTCCATCAACATACTGGAACTGGATACCGGCTCTGACGCGCCTGTGGCCGGCAAGCCTCTTAAAGACTGCAAGCTCCCTGCGGACAGCCTGGTGATGCTGGTAAACCGGGAGGGCAGCGCCTTTATTCCCCAGGGAAACGATGTTATCAAGGCGGGGGATCATACCATCCTGATTACCAGGAAGGGAAACGAGGCCGAGATCAGCCGGCTCTTCAACGCGGCCGACGGCGATACTGCGGCGCAGGATAATCCGCCTGAGCAAAAGAACCAGGCGGCCGGGCATTAGCAGCCTGTTGCACTTGTGGATTTTTGGGCCATTTGCAACGCAAAAATCCCGATTATCCGGTGTGCTTTCGCAGTTTGCAGGGTAAAAAATCGCCTAATCGGCGATTTTTGGAGGTTTTAATGCGCGAGGCGCAACAAACTGCTAGCCTATGGCGGTTTCTGTTTTACGCGGCCGCTTGGCCGCGCGGCCTCCGGACGGGGGGCGCCGCCCTATGATACGTGTTCCCCAATTGCGGCCCGTCATCTTTCTCCTCGGCATCGCGGCCCTGGTCATGGTATTCCCGCTCTTTTACGCCCTGGCGCTGGGGGACCGGATCATGGCCCGCGCCTTCTATCTGCCCCTGGGCGCGGTGCTGCTTGTAGTCCTGCCCGCCGCCGTTATCACCCGGAAACGGCCGGTGCGTTTTGCTTACAAAGACGGCTTCCTGCTCGTGTTCCTCGCCTGGGTGTTTTGCTGCCTTCTGGGGGCCTTTCCCTATTACCTTTCGGGGCGCGGCATAAGCTTCTGCGACGCGGTTTTTGAAAGCGCCTGCGGCTTTGCCACTACCGGGGCTACCACCATCGGCGATATCGAGGCCCTGCCCGGGCCGCTTTTGCTCTGGCGCAGCCTTACCCACTGGTTCGGCGGCATGGGCATCGTGGTCCTCACCGTGGCCCTTCTCCCCATGCTCGGCGTGGGCGCTTTCCAGCTTGTCAAGGCAGAGGCCCCGGGCCCTGACAAGGAACGGATAACTCCGAAGATCGCCCATACCGCCAAAATACTCTGGTTCTTTTACCTGGGCCTGAGCCTGGCGCTGTTCCTGCTTTACAGAATCGGCGGCATGGGCTGGTTCGACGCCCTGTGCCACGCCCTGCCCATGGTGGCCACCGGCGGCATAAGCACGAAGAACGCCGGTATCGCCTTTTACAATTCCGCTTTTATCGACGGCGTTTCGACGGCGTTCATGCTGCTCGCGGGGCTTAATTTTAGTCTCTACTACCGGATCTTCCGCCTCAAATTCCGGGAGGCGTATGACAACAGCGAAGGCCGCGCGTACTTTTCCATTTTTATAATAGCGGCGGTTTTTATAAGCGCCGCGCTGGTTCCCCATTACGGCTCCGTCGGCCGGGCGCTGCGTTACGGCGCTTACCAGGCCGCTTCTGTCCTTTCCACGTGCGGGAGCGCTGTTGCCGATTACGGGGCATGGCCGGTTTCGGCGCAGGCCGCGCTGTTTGTCCTCATGTTTATAGGCGGCTGCTCCGGCTCTACCGCCGGGGGCATTAAGGTAATACGCTGCGTCGTGCTCTGGAAGCAGCTTGGAAACGAATTCAAGCGCATAGTCTACCCCCAGGGAATCTTCAGCGTCCGGCTCAACAGGAAGGTGGGCCGCAAGGACGTCGTCTACGGTGCGGCGGGCTTTGTGTGCGTTTACCTATTTACCGTGTTTATCACGGCCCTGGTAAGCGCCGCGCTGGGGGTCGATGTTTTTTCCAGCTTTTGCGCGGCCCTGGCGGTAACCAGCAATATCGGCACGGGATTCGGCGCGGTCGGGCCGGCCCTCAATTACGGCGCGTTTCCCCCGGCGCTCAAGTATTTTTACTCTTTTATCATGATCGCCGGCCGCCTGGAGCTGTGGACCGTTCTGGTTTTGTTTTTCCCGGAATTCTGGAGGAGATGATGGCGGCAATACCCGCATACGGCCGCGCGGCCGCAGAACAGGATAGGGCGGGGGACGGGGTTCCATGACAGATATACTGCGCGCCGGCCTGGCAAAGCTCTGCGAGGACGACAGCGATACTGCCGCCCTGGTTGCCCCCCGCCTGGAGACGGTAGTATCGCTGCTCGAAAAGTATATCGCGGAAATCGAGCTGTTCAACGGGGCCTATGGCCTCGTGTCCGCCGGAAGCCGCGAAGAACTTGTCACGCGGCACATACTGGATTCGCTTGCGCCCCTGGGCATACTCGCCCGGGCGCTTGCCGGTACAGAAGCGCCCGCGATCGCCGATGCGGGCTCCGGCGCCGGCCTTCCGGGCATACCGCTCGCGATCTGCCTTGCCCCCGCGCGCGCCTCCCTGACCCTGATAGACCGCATGGGCCGGCGCGCGGGATTTCTCCGCAATACCCTGGCAATTCTGGGATTGCCCGGCCTTGAGGCGGAAGAGCGGGAAATCGAAAAGGCCGAAGGCGGACGCTTCGACATGGTCATCTTCCGCGCGTTCCGGCCCCTTGAGCCGCCCGTGTACCGCGCCCTGGCGCGGCTCCTGCGGGCGGGCGGCGCTAAATCTTCCGGGCCGCTGCTGGCCGCCTACAAAGGCCGCATGGACAGCGTTGCCGGGGAAATGCGCGCCCTGGAAACTGCCCTGAAAGCCGGGGAAGGCCCCCTCTCCTGGGAAGCGCCGCCCTGCCCGGTCCCCTTCCTCGGCGAGGAACGGCGGCTGTTGCTCATACGGCCGGGCATTTAGCGGGCAGGGCCGGCGTTAAACGTACTTCTTTACCAGATTGATGATAGTCTCGCGGGCAGTAGAACGTTCCTCGTCTGAATCGGCAAAAAGGCTTGCCGGTTCAATTTGCAGGGCCTTGCATATTTTTAAGATAGTATACAGATTTGGCGTCCGCCGCCCATTTTCGATGTAATTTAACAGATTTTGCGATAACCCTGCCATAAAAGACAGATCCATTTGGGAAAGGTGCGATTTTTCCCGCTCTTCTTTGATTCTCGATACAATCCGCCTGACTTGAGCCGCAAATTCAGCGTCCGAATCTTCCCAAACATCTACCATATTCATCAATTTTCCAACAATATTGTGTTGACAAAATACACACATTATTGTTATTATTTTCACAAACTTGTAATCAGGGTATGGTTCCCTGAAAAAAACTGGACAAGGAGCGAAAAAATGAAAAAATTGGTCAAATTGGGGCTGCTTTTGGCAGCTACGGCGCTGGTATTGGCCGGATGCGGGGATTTGCTTGGCGGCGGAGACGGCGGCAGCAGCAATGGCGGCAATAACAACGGCGTCCAGCAGGGGGGCATCAAGTGGGATAGCGATGCGAATGGGACGCTGACCGTCATCAATACCACACAAAAAGATATGATCATCTTCCAGGGACAGACCCCCAGTTCCGCCAATATTCTTGGCGGCGTCCGGGCCACGTCAATGAAGGAATTTGACGTTTCCGACGACGTGGACGATTTTGACGTGGGGGGCTATATGATCCTGCGGGGCATATCCAGAACCGAGTACGAAGCCAACACGTCCAATCTGTCGCTGGCGAAAATCGAATATTCAGCCATGGCGACCTATAAAGTGGGAAAGAAATACCGTGTCGAGATCAGTCCCAACTACACCGGGGATTTCGGTTATAAGGTGACGAATAAGGGACGCATCGGGCTTGAACTGCGGAAAAACAGCCCCGACGGGGAGAAGATAGCCTACCTTCCCTCTTTGGCTACCAATGTGATGCTTTACGCGGAAGCTTCCACCTCGCTTTCCATTTTCCCGGTGTATGTGTATTATACAAAATCGACCGGGCAGGTTACGACCCTTAAACCGACGGATCATTTTGCTTCCGTAATGGCGACGCCCCGCCCGCTTGCCAACGCCAGCGGCATCCAGTCCTATTACTTCCCCAATGACGAATTGGTGACCTGGGATCAGATCAAAGCCAGCCTTAAATCGCCTGTCGCGTACTTTACCGTATCAAACAACGTACCCAATCAGGGCGTCTTCTTTACCCTGGCGGGAGGCAATGCGCTGTACGCGCAGAA
>JAIRRR010000292.1 GCA_031255875.1 Treponema sp. | reverse complement strand
TATTTTACTTTTTCAGCTTCGCGTCCAGTTCGGCAAGGTCTTTTTTTATGCGGTCCATGTCCAGGGGGTAGCGGCCGTAGTCCCGCACCAATTCGACCATGTACTCGTAATCCTCGGGGGCCACGTCGCTGGTCGCCGAATGATCGGTCTGGCATATCCAGCCGCCGCCTACGGCGCTCTGGAGCTTGTACAGGGTTTCCCGTTTTATACGGTCCCGGCTGCCGCTCTCAAGCTCCCGCACGTCGATATTGCCCACAAAGCATATCCTGCCGCCGTAATCCTTTTGCAGTTCCACAATGTCAAGGCCGGACTTGCATTCCAGCGGGTTGTACCCGTCAAGCCCGATCTCGATATAATCGTTGTAGATGCACGAGGCATTGCCGCAGCCGTGATAAATAACCGGAAGCCCCGCGTCGTGGCAGATCTTGATAATACGCGCCGTTATGGGCTTAAAGTGCTCGCGCCAAATTGCGGGGCTGAACAGCATCCCTGTTACAAAGGCCACGTCCCCCCAGATATACATTCCCGAAAGCCGGCCCCGGCTTTCCTCGATCTGGTACTCGGTAAGGGCCGCCACAAAGTCGCCTATGCGCTTCACAAAATCGCCGAACAGTTCCGGCTCTTCCACCATCCAGTACAGCGCGTTCTCCGAGCCTATGCAGCGCCAGAGAAATTCGTAGCCTTCGCAGATGGAACCGTAAACCGGCATATCGTTGTAGTAGGCGTCCACCCGGTCGTTCCAGCACGGAATGTTGCGGGCCAGCGCGTCCCCCAGGCAGTTGATCTGATCGTCGCCCGCGCGGTAGAGCCGCCGCCTGTCCTTGGGATCTTCAAGTACGAAATCCGCCATTTCTTCGGGCGCGTTAACGGAAAATTTATCAAAGGAGGGCATGGGGATAGTGCCGCTGCGCCGGACCGTCGCGCCGAATCCTGTCTTCAGGATAATGTCTTCCCCTTTTTCCTCAAGAATCTCAAAATCTTTTATAACCGGGTCCATGTTGGGGTTAATCACGATATAATCAAGGTCCAGCTTGCGGTAGACATCGACGTCTTCGCCCCACCTGGCCCTGGCCCGTTTCATAAAGCCTGTCCAGAAAAAATCGGAAACCGGCACCCGGTCCCCTTCCCTGTTGGCAAGGGACGCCCTCAGCCTTGCCTCTTTTTGCTGTTTTGTGTCCATACCATTTCTCTCCCGTAAAACACTTCTTCCACTAAACTGTGGGGATTGGGGCCTGTTCCAAAAAAAAATTAACGGACGCGCGTTTTGCCGCGCAAAGAATCAGTCTGTGTGGAATACTTCTTCCGCAGAGGCCCACCACTCGCCCTCTTCGCGGCTTTCCAGGGGCCGCTGGCAGGGCTTGCAGACATCCCACCACTTCTGGGTCGTGGGATCCGCCGCCATCTTCGCCATGTCGGCCTCGTAGTCGTTTCCAATATATTCAAAGTAGCTGAACAGGAGTCCGTCATGATAATAGATGGAATAATTCCTGATGTTGCACTCGCCGATCATCTTCAAGACATCCGGCCAGACAGCTGCGTGCAGCTTCTTGTACTCTTCCAGTTTTTCCGCGCGGACTCCGATCACCGATCCGTAGCGTGCCATACCTACCTCCTGTTATGAGCTTGCCCCGAAACCCGGCGGGCTCCGGGGCCTGTAAACAAGGCAGCGCGGGGAATAAGCCGGAAGCCAATTCCCCGCGAAGGTTTTTATTCAAGCCGCAAGGCCGAACGGAAATCCCCTACCACTGGGGCGGCTGGAAGCCCGCGACGTTCGCGCTGGTGATAATATCCTGGGCAAGGTAGCCCAGTTCGGGCAGGGACTTGCCGTTGAAGAAGTCGGCCATGGCCTTGACCACTGCGGCGCCGTCGCCTTCGGCGGTCTGGTAGGTAATGCCGAGCATATCGCCGGCGGCGATAAGGTCCATCCCGGCTTTCGAATTCCCCGCAGCGACTACGAGGATATCCGTCCTGCCCGCCTCTTTGAGGGCGTCAACAGTGCCTATGGCCTGGGCCGAATCGTCGGCCAGGAAGATGGCGTTGAGGTCCCTGCCGAAACGGGTGATCCAGTCGGCAACCACCTGCTTGGTGGCGGCGGCGTCGAAGCCCGGGCTCTGGAAGTCCAGGGTCCTGATGTCGGGCGCGTAGGTCCTAAGCTCCGTGCGCGGGCCCATCATACGGGCGAAGTACGGGGAGCCGCCGGGATTGTGGGTAATGTAGGCAATGCCGCCCCTCTTTCCCATGGTGTCCGCCAGACTGCGGGCCAGCCTCCGCATCTGCCCCCAGTCATCCGGCCCGGTCCAGGTTACCATGTAGCGCATGGCTTCGGCGGTCGCCAGGGTGTTGGTCCCGAACGCGGGTATGCCGGCCTGGTTGATCTGGCGGAACTGCTGCACCGCCGATTCCGCGTTGATGGGGATAACGCCGATAGCGTCGGGCCGGGCGTTGATCGCCTGGGCTATCATCTGGTTCTGCACGTTGACGTCCCAGTTCGGCGACCAGAGATCGATGGTCATGCCCAGCGCCTCGGCGGCCTTCCGGGCGCCGTTCATATAGGCGGTGGTCCAGGGATGGTCCCCGTGCACAATCACGATAACGTGCTTGCCGATGCTGCCGTTGGCCGGCGATTTTGCCGGGTTGATCTTCGCGCCCGCGTTCCATCCTGCGTATTCCTGGTCGTACCAGTGGAGCGGGTCCTCTTCAGGCAGGCTGTCCGGGTTTGCCGGCCGCGCGGGAACCTGTTTCGGCGAAAGGGGCGGCATCAGGGGCTGCCCGTCCGTGCTCTTGACGCCGGAAATATCCAGGGCGAGCGACTTCGCAAGATTGTCGCTGCCTGCGGCCGCGCCGCCGCCGGAGGACTGCTGTCCGCCCCCCGCGAAAACCAGTGAGCCGCCAATAACTAATGCTAAAAGCGCCGTCAGTACTGTACGTTTCATACCAATTCCTCCATAAAAACATAATTTGGAAAAATATATACCCACACCATACGGTGCGAATACCAAAGCAAGATGCGGCCGGGCCCCCTTTCCCCGGACGCATGCCGGGGCCGGGGCCCGCGTCAGGCCGCGCCGTTTTTCGCGAGCTCTTCCAGAAGCAGCGCCCGCTCCCCCACGCGCTTCGCGCGGAAGTAGTTGGTTATCGTCTCGTACACGACGCAGGCGGCCAGCACCAGCCCGTTGGCAAGAATCTGGACCTCGTACTTGCCGGAAAGCACGGTGAGCACGTTCGACATAACCATAAGGCCGTATACCGAGGCGTAGGTGTTCCAGACGCTTCCCTTGCCGCCGGTCGTGGCGGTGCCCCCGATAATCGTAGCCGCCAGCGCCACAAGCAGCGGGGATATCCCCTTCTCGCCCAGGTTGGGCAGGGCGGAGCTTTGGCATATAGCGAAGATAGCGCCGCCGATCGCGCAGCTAAGGCCCGACAGAGTGAACACGGAAACCGTAATGCTGTCCCGCTTGATCCCCGCGAGCCAGGCCGACTCCTCGTTGCCGCCGATAAGGTAGATGTTCCGCCCCCAGCGCGTGTTCCGCATCAGGAACGCCACCGCGATTACAAAGGCGAGCACGAATATCACCTTGGGGGACAGGGGCAGGAAGCCGAGCCGCATATTGAGGAAATCGGCAAAGGCGTAATCCCCCTTGTCGCCGATTTCCGCCCCGCCGCAGTAAATGTACATGGCCCCCCGCAGCACGAACTGCATGCCCAGGGTCGTGATAAACGAATGTATCTTTGCCTTGCACACCAGGATCCCGTTGACAAACCCCACCAGGACCCCCGCCCCCGCCGCGACGCAGACGGAGAAGAGCCAGCCGTGCCCCGACAGGGTGTGCATGCCCATAACCAGCACCGCGCCCATGTTCGCCATGGCCCCCACGGAAAGGTCCATGTGCCCGGCTATCATGCAGACGGTAAAGCCCAGGCCCAGCATCGCGTACAGGACCGTGCTGTCAAAAATGCCTTTCATGTTAAAGGCCGAGAAAAAATTCCGGGCGAAGATACCCAGGAACATCATCAGAACAATAAGGACGTAGAACCGGTAGTCGTTAACCGCCTTGCCTACGCCCCGGCCGGCCTTCCCCGGCATTTTCCTGCCTTCCACTTTCCCCCCTATCCCCGGCCCAGTTTCCGGGCGGAATTCGTGTTGAGCCAGACGATGAACAGGAACACCAGCCCCTGCACCAGCCACTGGTTAAAGGTGGGGATCCCTATCAGGTTCATGATATTGCTCAGCATGCCGATGGTCACGACCCCGCCGAAAACCCCCGCCATGCTCCCGGTCCCCCCGGCCAGCGTCATGCCGCCCAGAAGGACGCTCGTCACCGCCCGGAAGTCGTAGCCGTCCCCGGTATAGTACGCCCCGGTCTTCGACAGGGAGGCCAGGAAAATACCGGCTATCGAGGCGCACACCGCGTTGATCACGTACACCAGGACTATGGAACGTACCACGTTGATCCCCGACAGCTTCGCCACTGCGTAATTGGAGCCCACCACCTTGAGCTGGTTCCCGAACCGCGTATAGCCAAGGACTATATAGCCGATAACGAACAGCGCGAGCATCACGATAACCGAGATGGGCATCCCCAGGAACGAGGAGCGGGAAATCGCGTAAAACATATCCACCGCCCCGGCGTTGTTTTTGGCGATAACGTCCGGGTATATCTGGGTCCCGCTCCAGATCCAGCGCACTATCCCGCTCATCACGAAGTTGAACGCCATGGTCCAGATAATCGGGTGCGCCCGGAATTTCCCCACCATGATCCCGTTGACCGCCCCCAGGGCCGAGCCGGCGAGGACCCCGCAGACAACCGAGGGCCAGAACCCCAGCCATATCGTCGCCACCGAGATCATGCCGGAAAAGGCGATGGTCATCGGCGCGGACATATCCGCGTAATTGGCCGAATAGGTGACGAACGCCATCCCGACCGTGACCATCCCCAGAAGCGATATCGCCTGTATGGTGGCCCGGATATTGGCCACCGTAAAATACTTGCCCGGCGCGACCACCGCCCCGGCGATCAAAAGCAGCGCGATTACAAAGTAAATCCCGACCCGGTTGACCAGCAGCACGAGCACGTTCTGCTTTATCCGCCGGGAATCGGCTTTTTCCGCCTGTTTCACATCCATATTGCCATTACCCATTCCTGATTGTGGTATCGCGCCCGGCAGGAAAGCCCGTCACGCGACAAACTCCCCTTCGCCGTTCGCCGCGAGCAGCAGCGACTGCTCGCTCATGTCCTTCCGGCCGATCTCCCCGATAATATGCCCCTGCCTCATGATAAGCGCCCGGTCGCACAGCCCCACCATTTCCGGCAGGTCCGACGTGAACAGGATCACCGCGTTCCCCTTCGCCGCAAGCTCCGCGATGGCCCCGTGGATTATCTCCTTGGCCCCGATGTCGACGCCCCGGGTCGGCTCGTCGAGGATCATCACCTTCGGCGCGGCCGCTATCCATTTGGCCATCAGCACCTTCTGCTGGTTGCCTCCGCTCAGGTTCCGCACCGGAAGCTCCGGGTCCCGGGGGTATATCGAGAGCTTGTCGATCAGCTCCAGCACCTTCTTCCGGTTCCCCCGGCCCGAGTACAGGGGCCCCCGGGAAAGCCGGGGGATAATGCCGGCAAGGCTGTTCTCCCCGACCGTCAGCGCCACCGCCAGCCCGTCGGTCTTCCGGCTCTCCGTAAGGTAGGCCACCCCCTTGTCGATGGCCTCGCCCATGTTCCGTATCCGGGCCTTCTTCCCTTCTATATAAATTTCCCCGGCGTCCAGCGGGTCCACCCCGATTACCGACCGGGCAAGCTCCGTACGCCCCGCACCCGCCAGCCCGCACACGCCCAGGATCTCCCCGGACCCCACGCTGAAGCTGACATCGTGGAAAAAGCCGTAGCGGCTCAGGCCTTCCGCCCGGAACGCCTCGCCCCCGATGTCCACCTCCCGCTTCGAGTAGAATTCCCCCAGCGAGCGGCCGACCATCATCTCCACGACGTTCTCGGTATTGACCTCGCTTACCGCGCAGGTCCTGACGTGCCTGCCGTCGCGCATCACCGTGATGCGGTCCGCTATCTCGAAAATTTCCTGCAAGTGGTGGCTGATATACGCGATGGCTATCCCCTGCGACTTGAGCTGCCGGATGATGTCGAAAAGCCGGGCCACCTCCGCGCTCGAAAGGGCCGAGGTCGGCTCGTCCATCACCAGCACCGCCGGGTTGCCCCCCAGCGCCTTGGCTATCTCGACAAGCTGGGCCTCGCACTGGCTTATCTCGGAAATAGCCGCCGAGATGTCCAGGCGGCCGAGCCCGACCCTGGCCAGAAGCGCCCGGGATTCCCGGGCCGCCTCCTTCCGGTCGATGAAGGGGGTCCCCTTCTTCCTGGGAAGCCGCCCGGCAAGCAGGTTCTCCCCGACGGAGATGGGCCGGGCGAGGCTCAGCTCCTGGTAGATCATGCCTATGCCGTTCGCCTTGGCCGCCGCAGGGCTGTGCAGCGTGACCGGCTTCCCCCGGACCAGGATCTCGCCGGCATAGTCGGCGAAGGACCCGGCCATTATCTTCATCAGGGTAGACTTGCCGGCCCCGTTCTCGCCGACCAGGGCGTGGACCTCGCCGGGCCTCACGCTGAAGCTGACCCTGTCAACCGCCAAAGTCCCGGGGAAGGACTTCGAGACGTCCCTCATCTCAAGGGCAAATTCCGAACTTTCAGCACTCACTTTTTGCTATACTCCCCTTTAAAAGCCAGGCAATGAAAACACAGCCCTGCGGGCCTTGATGCGCGCAGAATCGGCCG
>JAIRRR010000286.1 GCA_031255875.1 Treponema sp. | reverse complement strand
TGCCTTGAGAGTTTTCTAATGTCGCCTTCTCCGAATTCGTAAAATGAAGCGCCCGCCGCTGATTGGGACCAGAGCTTTGTGGATTCCGCTACGTTCCAAAGCTGGGGGATAACTGTCGAGTACGCGGTATAGTCTTCGGCGACAAAGCCCTGCATTGAAAGGGTTCTATCAAAAAAATAGTAAATCCGGGGTGTCGTGGTATTGACCGGGAGGGTTTCGCGCGAGGGTTCTTCGATGTAAAACCCGGAACGCGCGGAACCGCCGCCGGTACTTGATTTTCGCGAACAGCTTCCAAAAGCCAGCAATAACAAAACATTCAAAATTACGATTGCCGCAATCGTAACTGGCATAGCGAGCTTTTTCTCCAAAGCCGGCGTCTCCTTTTTTGTAAAATTCTTACAGAAATTATGATAAAACTCGCGGCGAATGTTGTCAAGCGGCGCCTCTTGTTTGGCGTCAGATTTACCGGATTATGGCCGGCCGGGGAGCCTTCCCGGCTCGTAATTATGAAGGGGGACGGCGGGGGTTTTGGGCAATTGCCGGCAAAATTTGCGGAAAATGCGCTGCATCGGCCTGCCGCGCCGAGCCCCGGGCTCGGCGCGGCAGGATGCGCCCGTTACTTTAAATACAGCACCCGCTCCGTGTAGGATGTGTGGAGCAGCCCGTGGGCCTTGTGGCTGCCGGGTTCCCCAAGGTATTCGCTGTAGGCCTGCTTGATCCAGGGGTTCTGGTGGGAACAGCGGTACTGCGACTGCTCGTCGTCGGTGTAAAGCCCCCCGGCGCGCAGGGCGCGGACTTTGTCGGTGCAGCCGTAGGGCTGGCCGCCCCCGCCTATGCAGCCGCCGCGGCAGGCCATGACTTCCACGAAATGGTAGGGCGTTTCCTTCCCGCCCTGCCTCGCGGCCCGGATACGGTCCAGCACTGCGGCGATGTTCCCCATTTGGTGGGCCACGGCTATGCGTATTTTGGTTTCCGGGCCGATCACGGGTATGCCGAAATCTACTTCCGCCTCCTTGACTCCGTCAAGGCCGCGGGCGGGCCTGAAATTCACGTCGCCCAGTTCCTTCCCCGTGACAAAGTAGTAGGCGCTCCGGACCGCCGCTTCCATGACGCCGCCCGTGGCGCCGAAGATGGTCCCGGCGCCGGTGTACGGCCCCAGGGGGTTATCGGGCTCTTCTTCGGGGAGCTTGAGAATCTCTATGCCCGCCTGTTTGATCATCCGGGCGAGCTCCCTGGTGGTAATCGAAATATCCACGTCGTAGCCGGCTCCGGCGGATTTCATGTCGTCGTTGCGTTTGGTTTCCCACTTCTTTGCCGTACAGGGCATTATTGATACGGAGTAGATCTTCTGCGGGTCAGCGCCGGTCCTTTCCGCCCAGTAGCTCTTGATCATGGCGCCCATCATCTGCTGGGGGCTTTTGGCGGTGGAGAAATTCGGGATCATGTCGGTGTAGTACTTTTCCATATAATCGACCCAGGCCGGGCAGCAGCTTGTGATTAACGGGATATCCGCTTTCCCGCCCTTTGCCAGTTCGGTCAGCCGCTTTACGAGTTCGGAGCTCTCTTCCATGATGGTCAGGTCCGCAGAGAAATTGGTGTCGAACACGGTCTTGAAACCAAGGCGGCGCAGGGCGGCGTATATCTGTTTTGTAAGGATGGTTCCGGGCTTAAGGCCGAATTCCTCGGCCAGGGCGACCCGGACCGCCGGGGCTATCTGGACTACCGGGTGTGTCTCCGGGTTTTGCAGCGCGGCCCATACCTTGGCGGTATCGTCCCGCTCGTAGATGGCCCCTACCGGGCAGTGGGCCGCGCACTGGCCGCACATGATGCAGGGGCTGTTGCCCAGGGGCACCCCGGCGGCGCTGGCGATCCGGCCCTTGATGCCCCGGCCCAGGAATTCCAGGGCCCAGACATTCTGCATCTCCTGGCAGACTTTTACGCAGCGGCCGCAGCGTATGCACTTTTCCGGGTTCAGGATGATGGCGGGATTGCTGTCGTCCGGCGGAAGGCCGTTGAGCAGTTTCCTGAACGGGGATTCCCGTATGCCGAATTCGGCGGCCAGCGTCTGGAGCTCGCAGTTCCCGTTGCGGGGGCACTGGAGGCAGTCGTTGGGGTGGTTCGACAGGATCAGTTCCAGCACGGTCCTGCGCACTTCGATAATTTCCGGGTCATGGGTGATTACGCTCATGTTTTCCGCAGCCGGAGTGGTGCAGGCCCGCACCATTTTTGGGGACCCTTCCATCCGGACGACGCAGAGTCCGCAGGCCGCCCAGGGGGGCAGATCCGGGTTGTAACAGAGTGTCGGTATTTTGATATTGATTCTCCTCGCCGCGTCGAGGATCGTGGTCCCGTCCTCGACTTCGAGGGATACGCCGTTTATCTTCAGGTTAACCATAAGTTCGCTCCTATAAAA
Organism: Treponema sp.; assembly: GCA_031255875.1. Taxonomy (GTDB): domain Bacteria; phylum Spirochaetota; class Spirochaetia; order Treponematales; family Breznakiellaceae; genus JAIRRR01. The sequence continues at coordinate 5,270 of JAIRRR010000286.1, read as the reverse complement.
GCGGCGGCGCGCCGCCGCCTGCGTTAAATCGGGCATGAACGCCTCGCGTCCACGGTTTTTCCCGCCGCTTATGTTTTGTTGATCGCGGCGAATTTGCAGTTCTTGTAACACTCGCCGCACTTGATGCACTTGCCCTGATCAATCGTATGCGGCTGGCGCTTTTCGCCCGTGATGCAGCCGACCGGGCAGCGCCGGGCGCAGAGGCCGCAGCCTATGCACTTTTCGGGATCGATTTCAAAGCGCAAAAGATGCTTGCATTTCCCGGCCCGGCATTTCTTGTCGTGGATATGTTCCAGGTATTCGTCGCGGAAATTCCTGACCGTGGAAAGCGTGGGATTCGCCGCCGAGCCGCCGAGCATGCAGAGCGAGGCCTTGGTCATGGCCTTGCCGATTGATTCCAGTTTGACCAGGTCTTCCTCTTCGCCGTTGCCCCGGGCGATCTTTTCCAGAATGGCGAGTATCTGGGAAGTCCCGATTCTGCACGGCGAGCATTTCCCGCAGGATTCATCCACGCAGAAATCCATGTAGAAGCGCGCGACATCGACCACGCAGTCATCCTCGTCCATGACGATCATGCCCCCGGAGCCCATCATGGAACCCATGGCGGTAAGGCTTTCGTAATCGATGGGCGTGTCCAGGGCTTTTTCGGTCAGTATGCCCCCCGAAGGGCCGCCGGTCTGGACGCCCTTGAATTTCCTGCCGTTCTTGATGCCGCCCCCGATGTCGAAGACGATCTCCCTCAGGGTGGTGCCCATGGGCACTTCGACCAGCCCGGAATTCTGTACCTTGCCGGTAAGCGCGAAAACTTTAGTGCCTTTTGATTTTTCGGTCCCCAACTTCGCGAGGGCCGCGCCGCCCCGGGTCATCACCACGGGGATATTCGCCAGGGTTTCCACGTTGTTGATCACCGTCGGCTTGCCCCACAGCCCGCTAATCGCCGGGAAGGGGGGCTTGGGGACCGGCATGCCCCGGCTGCCTTCCAGGGATTTGAGAAGCGCCGTCTCCTCGCCGCACACAAAGGCGCCGGCGCCCAGGCGTATCTCGATATCAAAGTCAAAGCCCGAACCCAGGATGTCCTTGCCCAGGAGGCCGTAGCCCCGGGCCTGGTTCAGGGCGATTTCCAGCCTGCGTACGGCGAGGGGGTACTCGGCCCGGATATAGACGTACCCCTGGCGCGCGCCGATAGTCTTCCCGCAGATGATCATGGCCTCGATGATCGAGTGGGGGTCCCCCTCGATGGTGGACCTGTCCATGTAGGCGCCGGGGTCCCCCTCGTCGGCGTTGCAGACCACGTACTTTACGTCGTTCTGCGCCTTGCGGGTGGTATCCCACTTGATCCAGGTGGGGAAGCCCGCGCCCCCCCGCCCGCGCAGGCCGGACGTTTTCAGTTCGTTGATAACGTCCTCGGCGCTCATTTGGAACAGGGCCTTCTCAAGGCCGACGTACCCGTCGCGGGCGATATACTCGTCGATGTTCTCCGGGTCGATGAACCCGCAGTTCCGCAAAACTACCCGGACCTGTTTCCGGTAGAATTCGATGTTTTCCTCCGAGGCGATCTTCTTCTTTTCCCCGCCCTCTTTTTTGTAGAGGAGCCTGGGCACTTCCCGGCCCTTGACTATCTGTTCCGCGATTATATCCCCGGCGTCTTCCGGTTTTACCTCGACGTAGAAAGAGCCTTCGGGCAGCACTTTTACTATAGGCCCCTTTTCGCAGAAGCCGAAGCAGCCGGTTTTTACTATTTGGACCTGGTCCCCGGCCCCCTGCTTTTTCGCCTCTTCGACGAGCTGCCTGTAGATCTCGTCTCCCTTGTTGGATTCGCAGGCGGTCCCGCCGCATGTTAGTATATAATGATTTAACCTCATACCGCCCCCTAGCCCGCTACGGCGCCGTCCAGGACGCGGTCTTTTACCAGTTCCCGGCCTTTTAAATGCGTTCTGACAATGTCCCGGGCGGCGTCGGCGTCAACCTTGCCGTACAGCACCCTGGGCATCCCCGGTACTACCACTTCTACCGTGGGTTCGGAATTGCAGTAACCCATGCAGCCCGTCTGGCTGATCATCACGGTATCCGCAAGCTCGTCGCCGTCCAGGGCCTCGATAAAACTGTCCAGGGTGTTTTTCGCACCCGCCGCTATGCCGCAGGTGCCCATGCCCACAATAATCCTGATGTCCTTGCCCGCCGAGTCCCTCCTGCGCATCTCTCTCTTTTTGGATTCCCGCAGCTTTCTTAGCTCCTCCAAGCTCAGTCTTGCCATAATTTCTCCTCTCTCCATTGAAAATTTAAGACGGCCCCCGAAAAACGCCGGCCGGCATCGGTTCAGTCCGCGTTTAGCCGGAGGCCCCTTCAAGCTCTCTCAAATACCGGTCCAGCAGGATCAGCGCCCGCGCCCTTCCCGGCTCCCCCAGCATGCGTGTCAGTTCTGTTTTCCGAAACTCATAGGAAGTCCCATCCCCCCTGATGCGTTTGATCGCCACTTCCGCCGGGCCGTCAAACAGCAGCACGGTCCTCAGCGTTCCGGGGATATCCCCGGCAGGCAGGCCCTGCGGCCGGGCCGGGGCGCCCATGGCGCCGAAGCGCGCGCTCACCCTGGTCCCCCTCCCTGCTTCGGAATCCAGCTCCCAGCTCCCGCCCGATTCTTCGGCGGCGCGGGCCATAAAGGGAATGCCCCTGCCCCCGGCCGCCGCGGGAAGGGGCGCGCCCTTCGCGTAATCCGCCGCGCCGCGCCTTACGCGCCCGAGCCGTTCAGGCGCAATGCCCCTGCCGTTGTCGCGGACGGTAAAACCGAAGCCCCCCCTTCCGTCGATTTCAAGCTCCAGGAGATCCGCGCCGGAACCGGCCGCGTTCTGGGCAATGTCAATAACAATGTCGCCCAGGCAACTATGTCCCATAAGGTTAAAGGTTTTTGTACTTCGCGATAATTTCCGGGAGCTGTTCCTTCGTCACCTTTCCGTAGGTGTCGTTACCCACGGTAACTACCGGGGCGAGGCCGCAGCAGCCCACGCAGCGCACCGGATCGATGGAGAAAAGCCCGTCTTCGGTGACGCCCCCCTCGCCGATTCCCAGAAGGCTCCGGGCCTCGTCGATGAGGTCCTGCCCGCCTTTAAGGTAGCAGGCCGTCCCCAGGCAGACCGATATCTTGTACTTTCCCGGCTTGGTTGTTTTGAAAAAATGATAAAAGGTGATAACCCCGTAGATACGGGCCAGCGGGATCTTTGTGATCAGCGCGATCTTTTCCGCCGCCGCCCGGGGGATATAGCCGAATGTTTCCTGGGTTTTGTGCAGAATCATGATCAGGCTGCCCGGCTTGCTCTTCCATTCGGTGATAAAAGCGGACAAATTTTCAGGAAAATCGATGTCCCTCGGCTCCGTATGCCCTGCCTCCGCCTCTCTTGCCGATACCATAGCGCCTCCGTCCGTATAAGATAAAAATTTTAGCAACTCAGCGCCCCCAAAACCGTCGCGTTTCCGGGGCATTTTTATGCCATACCGTTAATTATAAGCCGCCAGGCGCCATAGTCAAGGGCCTATATCGTTCTTTTTTTATCGATATTCCGGCGGAGGGGCAGATTGCCCTGCGGGCCGCCCAATCCGCCGGCGATCATGCCGTTCCCGGCAAGATCGCCGCCCGTGCCGGGGATTTCCCCCTATTCCCCGGCTTTCAGGATCCCGCTGTAGGCGTCCAGGGCCGAATCGCCGGAGTTCCCGGCCAGCACTTTCCTGGCGAGAATCTTGCCGAGCTGCACCCCTTCCTGGTCAAAGCTGTTGAGGTTCCACGTAAAGCCCTGGAACATAACCTTGTTTTCAAAGTGGGCAAGAAGGGCGCCCAGGGCTTTCGGCCCCAGCCGCTTCCCGTAGATGAGGCTCGAAGGGCGTCCGCCCGGAAATTCCTTGTTCCGGTCGGCGTCGTTCTTGCCCTTCGCGAAAGCCACGATCTGGGCCGCCAGGTTTGCCCTGAGCTTGGTCTGGCTCGCCGAGCCGTCTACCTCGACATCGTCGCCGCGCTGGCTTTCGGCAAACCCGACAAACTGGAGCGGCACAATGTCCGTGCCCTGGTGGAGGAGCTGGTAGAAGGAATGCTGGCCGTTGGTGCCCGGCTCGCCGAAAACCACGGGGCCGGTGGGATAGTTTACCGGGACGCCGAAGCGGTTGACCCGCTTGCCGTTGGACTCCATGTCAAGCTGCTGCAGATGGGCCGGGAAGCGGGACAGGGCCTGGCTGTAGGGCAGGATCGCCGTGCAGGGATAGCCCAGGAAATCCCGCTCCCAGACGCCGGCAAGCGCGTCGAGCAGGGCGGCGTTCGCCCTGATGTCCGGTTCCAGCGCCCGGGCGTCCGCCTCGTGGGCGCCGGCCAGCAGCTCGCGGAACACTTCCGGCCCGAACGCGAGGGAGAGGATAACGCCGCCCACTGCGGAGGTCGAGGAATACCGGCCGCCTATAAAATCGTCAATATAGAAGGAATCGAGGTAATCAGGATTATGGGCCAGGGGGCTTGTTTCGCTGGTTACCGCTACCAGGTGCTTCGAGGGATCGAGGCCCGCCTTTCTGAGCTTGTCTTTGACGAAAAGCTCGTTCGCCAGGGTTTCCTGGGTGGTGCCGCTCTTGGAAACCAGTATGAAAACCGTCTCCTCAAGGGGCGACGCGGCAATGACCGCCGACGCGTCGTCCGGGTCCACGTTGGAGATGAACGCGGCCTCGATCTTCGGCCTGTCGCCCGCCGCCGCGAGCGCCAGGTACAGGGCGCGGGGCCCCAGATCCGAGCCGCCTATCCCTATCTGGACCGCGCGGGTAAAGGCCCTGCCGGTAGAACCCGCGATCCTCCCCGCGCGGGCATCGTCCGCAAAGGCCGAAAACCGATCCAGTTCCGCCCGGTAAAAGGCCCCCAGGTTCTTTCCCTTGAAAACAACGTCTTTCCCGAGCTGCCCCCGCAAAAGCTGGTGGAGCACTTTCCGGTTCTCCCCGGTATTGATAATCTCCCCGTCCAGGAGGGCCTGGTACTTGCCTATCAGTTCCTGCTCGTCCGCCGCAGCCTGAAGCAGGGCCAGGACATCTTCGTCAATGCTTTTCGCGGCCCAGGAATACGAAAGCCCCCCCGCCATGGGGGCCACGCAGGCCTTTACCCTCGCGGCATCCAGCTTCGACACGAAATCGAATTTCCATGTCCTGGCAAGGGCGGAAAGCCTGCCGTAAGCGGCGGTTTTATCAAAATCGTTATAGTTCATTGGAGCCTCCGGGTTAAATGATAGACCAGAGCGCCCGAAAATACAAAGCCT
>JAIRRR010000285.1 GCA_031255875.1 Treponema sp. | reverse complement strand
ACCCTTACGGAGTACGAGGATTACCGGATAAGCGACGCCCTCCGCGCGGACTTTCGCCACGTCAACATAGGGAAACCCAGGAATTTCAAAAGCTATACCGACGAGGCCGGCAACGCAATCGACGAGTGGGGCATAGGGCATTTCAAGAACAACTATTACAACGCAATTTCCCTCCACCCCCTTGCCGATCCCGATCCGGCCAAACTGGACTCGTACTCCTGGCCGGACCCCGACGACCCCGGCCGGGTGGAAGGGCTGGGCGAGCTGGCGCGCGATTACTACGAAAATACCGCCTATGCCGTGACGGCGACAACCGCGACGAGCGGCGCGATGTTCGATTTCGGCCAGTACCTGTGCGGCGTCGAGCAGTTCCTGGTAAACCTCTACGAGGAGGAGCTGTTCTCGGAAAAGCTGATAGAAAAACTCACCGAAATAATAACCAGGATCTACATTAATTACCTGCGGCCCATAGCGCCGTACCTGGAGTGGGTGGAAATCGCGAGCGACTTCGGCACCCAGCGCGGCCCGTTTATGTCGGTCGAGATGTTCCGCAAGTATTTCAAAAAACCCATGGCGACGCTGTTCGGGGCGATCAAGAAGGAATATCCGGGAATGAAGGTGATGCTCCACTCCTGCGGGGCGATGAGCTCTTTTATTCCCGACCTCATCGACTGCGGCCTCGACATATTGAACTCGCTCCAGCCGCTGGCCCGCGACATGGATTCCGCCCGGCTGAAGCGCGAATTCGGCAGCGACCTGGTCCTGCACAGCGGCGTAGACATACAGCAAGCCATGCAGGGCTCGGCTGAGGACGTGGAGCGGGAAGCCCGCCGGGCCATAGCGGCGATGGCCCCCGGCGGCGGCTATGTGTTTGCCCCGGCCAATCATCTCCAGGGGGATTGCCCCCCTGCCAATGTGGTAACGCTTTACCGCTGCGGCGAAAAATACGGCCAATACCCGATTCGGGCGTAATCTGCTGTTAGCAGAAAAATATCATATTGATAAGGAGGTGATTAAAATGGCGGACAAGAAGCTGGTTCTCTGCGTTTGCGGGGCAGGTATCAATACGTCGATTAACGCCGAGATGACCATCAAAGAACATCTGGAAAAACGGAAGATCAAGGATTTCCAGGTAGGGCACTGCACTGTTGACAAGATGGACCCTTACCGGGGGCGGAAAAACATGGTCGTATGCTGGATGACGACCATCGATGAAAAATTCGATGCGCCGGGCGTACAGGGACTTCCCTATCTAATCGGGTCAAAGAAAGACAAAGAGGCCTTGACGGACAAGATCATTGAGTTGATGAATGGGACTTATGTCTCATAGAATTTTAATTAAGGAAGGTAATTAATTATGGAAGCTTTTAACAGTGTGGTGAACGGTGTTCTGGCAAGCCTTGGCAGCTCGGTCCTTGTCACTATCGTCATGTTCATCCTGGGTATGTGCTTCGGGGCCGGGTTTAAAAAGAGCCTCCGGGGAAGCTTGTACGCCGGTATAGGACTCGCGGGCCTTTTCGTCGTGACGAACGCGGCCACCGCCGCGCTTGAGCCGGCCATCAAAGCCCTGGCGCAGGTTTTAGGGACATCCCAGACCATGGTTGACCTTGGCTGGGGTAATGCCGGGCTGGCCTTCTCCTGGCCGGGCGCGGCTTTCACCATTATCGCGGTTATAGTCGTAAACCTCATCCTGATCCTGCTCGGCGCCGTAAAGACGATGTGGACCGATATGTGGAGCTACTGGCACGGACAGGTCGTGGGCTGTTTTGTGTGGGCCATGACGGACAACCTGATCCTGGGCATTCTGGCGGCGACAATATTCCTGACCGCGAACTCCTTTATTGCGGACTATTCGGCGAAGCGGTACCAGGAGTTCAACGGTATGCCCGGTATAGCCGTACCCTGTACCGTAAGTTTTCTCGCCATATTCGCCCGGCCCTTCAACGCGCTTATTGACGCCATACCGGGGCTCAGGAGCATCGACGCCTCCCCGGAAGCTATCCGCGAGAAGATCGGCGTATTCGGCGATCAGGGCGTTATGGGATTTGTTATCGGTCTGATAATCGGCCTTATAAACTGGATCTTCAGGGTCGGCACTTTCACCGGCGCGTTGAACCTGGCTGTCCAGGTCGGCGTCCTCATGGTCTTCCTTCCGAAGACGGTCTCCGTGCTCTGCGAAGGCGTAATCCCCATTACCAACGCCGTTATTGAATTTGTGCACGAGAAATTTTCCAGCAAGCGGGAGATATACGTGGCCGTGGACTGCGCCGCGCTTCTCGGGCATCCTTCCGTCATGGCAAGCGCCGTTATACTTTACCCGCTGATCGTCGTCCTGAGCGTAGTTATGCCCGGGACCGGGATTTTGCCGATAGCGAGTCTCGCGGTCGTGCCCTATTGGTGCGGCGCGGTGGCCCCGTATCTCAAGGGCAACGTGTTCCGTATTGTGCTCTTCACCCTTATTTGGACAATCCCGGTAATGTACCTTGCCACTTTCCAGGCCGACATTCACACGGCGGCCATGGCGAGGATGGGGCTTGGCGATCCGGCCGTAGTGAGTACCGCTTTTGACATGGGCGGCGATCCGCTGGGCGCGCTCATCGTACAGGTATTCAAACTGTTCAGGTAGGGGCAGCCAGTTGGATTTTGCGCGTCTCGGGGAGTCCGGGCTATGCTCGCGGTAACTGAAGAAAACGTTCTGATAGGCGTCGACGCTGGCTGCAAGGAGGATGTTATCCGCCTCCTGACGGAGCTCCTCGTGAAAAGCGGCTGCGTGACGCCCGAATACTACGACGTTCTTATCAAGCGGGAGGAAGAGTATCCGACCGGCCTTCCCACCGAGGGCGCAAAGGTCGCGATTCCCCACGGTTTTTCCGAAGGCAGCGTTATAAAACCCGCCTTGGCGATCGCGACCCTCAAACGCCCGGTTGTGTTTCGGAATATGGTTTCCAGGGACGAGGAGATTCCCGTCGAGATAGTGTTTCTGTTCGCCCTGGCGGACGCGGAAGAGGGGGGCGAGGATCTGCACAGGGTGATGGGCATATTCTCCGATGGCGGACTGCTCGCCGCCCTGCGCGATGCCAGGAGCGGGAGCGAAGTTACGGGGATAATGGAAAAGCTGTTAAGAGAAGCCCCGTGAACAGCGTCCCGGAAAAGAAGACCAAAAAAGTACTCATAGCGGGCGGCCTCTGCGGCGCTACCATGCTGATGGCAGCGGAAAAAATAGAGGACGCCTGCTGGGAGCGCAAAATACGGGTAAACGTCAAGGTACACGATCTCTGGCAGTCCCAGACTGTGAGCGAGGGCTTCGACGTGATAATAGAGATGTTCAAATTTTTCCAAAATGAAAAATGCCCCGTTATTGACGGCAAACCCTTCATCATACACCGGGGAGAGAAAGAACTGGTACGTGAAGTGGTGGATATCCTGAGCCGTTGATCCGAAGCGGGTAGGAAAAGTGAATAAGACGATTTACTGCGATCACGCGGCCACAACGCCCCTCGATCCCCAGGTTCTGGAAGCGATGCTCCCCTTCCTGGGCGAAAAGTACTACAACCCGTCCGCCCTCTACCCCGGTGCAAGGGAGGTAAAAGCGGCCATCGAGGAAGCCCGCTCCGCGTTGCTGGGCCTAATCGGCGGAAGCGCCGGGGGGCGTATCATTTTTACGGGCAGCGGCACGGAGAGCGTCAGCCTCGCCCTTAACTCCGCAGTACAGGCTTTCCATGGGCAGGCCGGCCGGGTACTGGTCTCGGCCGCGGAACACCACGCCGTCCTGAACTGCGCCGCCTCCCTTGAGTCCCGGGGGATTGCCGTCGAACATCTGCCGGTCGGCCGGCATGGCGCTGTTTCGCCGGACACGCTCAGGGCCCGCATGGGGCCCGGGACGCTCCTCGTCTCCGTAATGTCCGTCAACAACGAGACCGGCGCGGTCAGCGACACGGCAGCCCTGTGCCGGATCGCCCATGCGGGCGGCGCGAAGTTCCACACCGATGCCGTACAGGCGCTGGGCTTTATGCGGCTCGGCGCGGAAGCCCTGGGAGCGGATTATATCAGCGTGTCCGCGCACAAGATATACGGGCCGAAGGGGGTCGGCGCCCTGTACGCCGCGCCGGACGCGCCGATCTCGGCGGTGATACGGGGCGGCGAGCAGGAGGGCGGCGCGAGGGCCGGGACGGAAAATGTTCCGGGCATAATCGGCTTCGGCCGCGCTGCCGCGATTCTGGGCGGGCGTCTGGAGCAGGACGCGCCTCGCCTGGCCCGCCTGAAACGCGCTTTCCTGGACGGAATAGCCGGTATTCCCGGCCTGATCGTCAATTCCCCCCCGGACGGCGCGCCCCACATAATCAGCATAAGCGCCGCGGGAGTGGAGGCGGAAGGCTGCCTTCTGCGCCTCTCTATGGCCGGGGTATTCGCGTCGATGGGGGCCGCGTGCAA
>JAIRRR010000252.1 GCA_031255875.1 Treponema sp. | reverse complement strand
ATTTTCCGTATTCGCGGCGATCAGCCGTTCCGCTGTTTCCAGAAAAAAGGACGCCATCCTCCGGGGCAGCATGCGGGGAAGGGATTCGACCAGCCGGACAAAGCCCGCGTAATCCCCGGCCCGCTCGTAATCCACGGCGGCGTCGGTGGGCAGATTGTTCTCGATACACCACTGGGCGCCCTTGCCGCAGACCTCCCTGATCTCATCTTCGGCAAGCTCTGCCTGCTTTTCCTTCAGGAATTCCAGAAAGAGATGGTGAATCCGGTAGCCGTGGAGATAGGCGTCAAAGCGGATGACCGATGTGAACTTCTCCATGGCGGCGATGTTCCCCTTCCCGGCCTCGAGCCTTTCCAGCAGATTCCGGGGCCAGTGCTCTATAAGGGAAAGTTTGATAAGGAACCTCTGGAGATCCGCCCCCATGGCCGAAAAGATATTCTCTTCCATCTTTCTGACGGGCAGCATCACCCGGTCCCAGCCCCGGTTTCTGGGCCCGCCGCCGGCGCGCCCCGCCTTTATCTCCTGGAGCACCAGGCCGAGCGCCAGCGCCCAGCCGTCGGTATCGCGGCAGACCAGTTCAAGCTCGGCTTCTTCAAGGAATATCCGGTGGAGGCGGAAATACTCGGCCACCTCTTCCCTGCTGAACCGGAGATCTTCGGCGTTAATCTGGGAAAGAAGCCCTTTTGCCAAAAAACCCATGGTGTTTATCGCCGGCTCCCCCCGCGAGATCATGATAACGGCATTTCTTGAAACCGGAGCGGCCAGGGCCTTCTCCAGGTGCAGGAGGAGCGAAGGGCTGGTGATCAGGTGGAAATCGTCAAAAACGACCACATAGCGCTCAGTGCTTACGATTTCGTCCCTGATCAGGCTCAGAAAAAGGTCCAGCTGCCGGTTCGACTCGGGAAAGCCTATATCGGAAAGGATCTTCGCGGCCTCCGGGTTAAGGCGGGCTACCTCGCCGGTATAATTCTCCCAGAAACGCCAGGCCAGGTTGTCACGCTCCGAAAGCTGCACCCAGATAACCCTGCGCCCCTCTTTTTGCAGAAAGGAATGTACCGCGTGGGTTTTACCGTAGCCCTCGCCCGCCACAACGGTAACGAGACGGGTTTTAAGGGCCTTGCGGAAGAGCCGTTCCACGCGGGGCCGTTCCAGAAAAACGACGCCGTCGGGAGCCGGCTCCCGCCCGCCCGGATCCCCGCCGTCATTGATCACGGTCTTTACTTCCTAAAATTCCCATATCGGCGGCGATCCGCACCGCGTTGACCCGGTTTACCGCGCCCAGCTTGTTGTAAATGCTGCGGATAACGCTCTTGACCGTATTTACCGAGAGGGAAGAAAGATTCGCGATTTCTTCCCGGGTCATCCCCCGGGACATTTCGGTGAGCACCTGTAGTTCCCGCCCGGACAGGATCGCCCCGCCCGGCTCTTTCCGGGACTGCGCCGCAGGCCGGTATTGCTCCGTCACCGCGAACAGCTTTTTCGCGTAGCCCGCAGCGCCCAGGCGCAGCTTGTCCAGCCATTCGCGGGGAAGCCCCGGGACCTTGTCTTTGGCCGCCGCCCCCAGCAGGGTCCGCATATCCTTCCCCAGTTCGATAAAGGGCATCGTTACCGCGTTGGAGCGGGCCAGGCGGAAGGCCTCCGCTAGGGCGGCAAAAGCGCCCGCCCTGTCCCGCATCTGGTAAAGGCAGACCGCTTCCAGCGCCTTCATCTCGATGTTTCCCAGGACAAAATCCCAGGGGCTGCTCCGGTCCTTCCGGCTTTCCAGGACCGCCAGGACCGCGGGATAACGCCGTTCCGTGAAATGGTACTTCGCCTTAACCAGGACTTCCAGGCCAAACGCGAGGGAATTGAGGTCGCTTTCTTCAAAATCGTTTTTCAGCCAGGGGGCCAGCCTGTCTTCCTGCCCGGTATGGGCCCAGTACCAGCCGGTAAGGATATCATAATCGGTAAAACGGGTCGGATAATACTGAACCTCAAGCAGGGCCTTCATTTGTTTTAACAGATCTTCAATTGCCGGGTAATTCCCCCGCGCCATCTTGATCCGTAAAAGATAAAACAGGGCCCGGCTTTCAATTTCGTACTGCCTTCCCTGCCGGGCGCTTTGGAGGGCCCGGAGGGCGAACTGTTCCGCCCCGGATATATCGCCCTTGAAAAAGGCCAGCTCCCCCCGGCAGATGTCGTCCATACCCAGGGCGCAGCCCCCAAAGCTGACTGAAGTATGGGGAATCATGGCGCTTATGGCCGCTATGTATTTTTCCATCTCCCCCGCATCTTCGCTGTTTACCCGGCAGAGATAGGAACTCAGGGGCATCACCGACATGGGGGGCCCGGCTTCAAACGAGCTCAGATCGTAATAATATCTGGCCTTTTCAAAATAACGGATGTAGTCATAATCCCGGGTATAGGGGCTGGTGGTATGGCCGACAAATCCCAAAAGATTGTAACAGCCCGACAGAGTCTGGTACGTAATGGGGCTGGGGGGACGGGCTTCCAGTTGGGCGATTACCGGGATCAGTTCCTCCCGGCACTTGTCGAACATTTCAAGGGTCAGGTACATCCCGATACGCTGTACGTGGGCGTGGGGAATCTGGTCGTATATTTCCGCCGGCGCCCGTTCCATAATTTCCAGCACCATCCGGGCCGTCCGGTTCGGCAGCACTGTGGGCATGGTCGCGATAACGCCGAGCAGCCGCTCGTAATCCCCGGCCTTCTCGTAATAGTTGATGGCGTCCATCTTCTGGCCGTTGGCCTTGCACCACGCGGCGGTCCTGTGCCACAGTTCTTTTTTCTCGTATTCCGTCAGCTCGTTCTGCCTTCCCTTAAGGTAATCAAGGAAAAGATGATGGATATGGTAGGCGTTAAGATAGACGTCGAAGCGGACAAAGGTATCCAGCTCTTTTATCCGCTCCATGATCGAAGCGTCGCCGGCCAGTTCTTCCAGCAGATCCGGGACCAGATGCTCAATAAGGGACAGCTTGATCAGAAACTGCCGCACCGGGGCTGGCAGGGGCGCCATAATCTCGCTGTCGATCAGCTTGAAAATATTGGACCGGAGGGCCTGGTGCACGTAGGCCGCGCCGACCGGGGCGTTTTTAAGGGCAAGCCCCGCCAGGTGTATGGCAAAGGCCCAGCCTTCGGTGTCGTAGTAAACCGAGGAAACCGTCTGGGACGGGGGGTTGATGTCCAGGAGCTTGAAGTAGGATACCATCTCTTCCCGGGAAAAACGGAGGTCCTCCTCGGTGATCCGGGCCAGGAGGCCCTTTGATTCCATGTTCATAAGGTTAAGGGAAGGTTCTGTCCGGGAAATAAGCACCGAGGTGATACTGGGAAAGGGGGTAGTAATGGAACGTTCCATGAACCGTAAAACCCCCCTGTCGCTGATAAGATGAAAATCGTCGTAGACAAGGACGTATTTTATGTCGGTGCGCGTTTCCTGCTGGGGAATGGCCAAATACCGTTCAAATTCCCGTTCCGTTTCGGGAAAATCGGTCTCCGCCAGCTTTTCCGCCGCCTTCTTGTTGCCCGTGGCAATCCCGGCGATAAAATTTTCCCAAAAACGCTTGGGGATATTGTCCCGTTCGGAAAGCTGCACCCAGCCGACCAGGGCGTTGTAATTGCGGACAAAGGAGTAAACCGAGTGGGTCTTTCCGTACCCCGCGCCGGCGCTGACGATAACCACCGGTTTTTTCAGCGCCTCCTCCAGCAGACGGTCAATCTGGGGGCGCTTCAGGTAGATCTGGTTTCCCGAAGGTATAGAAATATTACTTTGAGAGTGCTTCTCCGGCACTTCTTTTACCTCTTTTAGTTTAAGGACGTTCCTAATGAAACACTCTAAGCCTGCATTTAATAATAATCTTGACAAATTAGGTCCGTCAAGGGGGTATGGATTTTCCTTGATTAGAGAGGCTTTCCCAAAACTTCAGTCTTTGGGAAAGCAACCGTGAAATTCGCGGTTTTGCAAGGCTGAAAGCCTGAAAAACCGCAAGAGCCTGTCCCAAAACCGTGCGCGTAGCGCACAGTCAATTAGTTTTGGGACAGGCTCTA
>JAIRRR010000229.1 GCA_031255875.1 Treponema sp. | reverse complement strand
GCGGCAGGCTCCACCACGTCGCCGGTCCCGCTTATGAGCAGGGTCTTGGCTTTGTCCGCGACGAGCAGCATGGCCTCAAGGCGGCGGAGGTTCCGGTCGGTGCGCCATGCCCGCGCGAGCTCCACCGCAGCCCGGGAAAGGTCCCCCGAGTACTCTTTGAGTTTTTCCTCAAAACGGTCAAACAGGGTAAAGGCGTCGGCAGTGGCCCCGGCGAAACCGCAGAGCACCTTGCCGTCCATAAGCCTGCGCACCTTGCGGGCGTTGTTCTTCATCACGGTTTCGCCGAATGTCACCTGCCCGTCCCCGGCCAGCGCCACCTGCCCGTCTTTTCTGACGGCCAGCACGGTTGTAGAACGGAATTGCCTGTCTCGTTTCATGGTTCTGTCCTTCATTTTGCGGTATTCTTCCGGTCGCCGTGGGGGTGGGCTTCCGCGTATACCCGTTTCAAACCTTCGATATCCACATGCGTATAGCGCTGGGTGGTGGAAAGGCTGGCATGGCCCAAAAGTTCCTGCACCACCCGGACGTCGCAGCCGTAATTTACCAGATGGGTAGCAAAACTGTGGCGGAGCGCGTGCGGGTGCACGTTCTTGACCGTGGAAGATATTTCGGCGTACTTGCCGATGATGAATCTGAGGCCGGAAACCGAAAGCGGGGCCCCCCTGCGGCTGATAAACAGCCTTTCCGTCGGGCGCTCCGCAGCAATGCTGTTTTTCCGGCAGGGGAGCCAGGCAAGCAATGCCTCGCGCCCTTCGCCCGAAAAAAACACGCGCCGTTCCTTGTTCCCCTTGCCGATTACCCGCGCCCCCAGGAGATCCCGGTCCAGAACGGGCAGGCTCAGGGAAACGGCCTCGGAGATACGCAGGCCCCCGGAGTACATCAGGTGGATTATCGCCTTGTCCCGGTCGGGCCACAGTATTCCCGACGTTTCGGGAAGCCCGGCGAATTCGGCCATCTCGTCCTCCCAGAGGAATACCGGGAGATTCCGGGGGACCTTCAAATTGCGCAGCTGTGACGAAGGATTGTCGTCGCGGATATTGTTCCGGCAGAACCAGCGGTAAAGCCCCCGTATCGAGGAGAGGCTCCGGTTCACGCTTATCGAGGCCATGCCCCGGGCGCTCATTTCCCCGATGAACATGCGTATCTCCGCCGCCCCCGCGGTTACGGGATCAACCCCGTAGTTGATGCAGTAAACCGCAAACGCGGCAAGGTCGTTCCGGTACGCCTGCAAGGTACGCGCGGACATGCCCCGCACGGACCGGAGGTAGGAGAGATACGTTTCCATATCCTGGGGCAGGGGAATTTTCTGCTTTTCAGGCACCCCGGCGGCAAAGACATCGTCCCGGGACAGGGCGGCGTGATTTTTTTTACTCCCCATCTTCAGTACCGGAATAAACGCCGGCTGCGGCGCTTCCCCCTTCCTCCCCGTCTTCGGAATGCAGATAATCGCAATCCGGGTTGCAGCAGGCCGTGTGGCTGCCGGTTTTCTTGTCGGTTTTTTCCACCAGGAACTGCCCGCACTTGGGGCAGGAGAGGCCGGTCGGCTTGAAGTGGCTGATAAAATCGCATTCAGGATAATTGGTACAGCCGTAGAATTCCTTCCCCCTCCCCTTGGTCTTCCGGGCCACTACGTCGCCCCCGCATTTGGGGCATTTGGCCAGGGGGATGGACTTGGTGTTCCGGCATTCGGGGAAACCCGAGCAGGCGAGGAAGAACCCGAAGCGGCCCAGTTTTTTCAGCATGGGCTTGCCGCATTTTTCGCACACGTAATCCGTCTTTTCATCCAGGGCGCCCTTAAACGATTCCAGGGATTTCCCCACCTCGTCGACCCGGGTTTTGAAGGGATCGTAAAATTCCCGGATCATGTCGGGCCAGCGGATCTGGCTTTCCTCTACCTCGTCAAGCTTGTTCTCCATGGACGCGGTGAACGCCGCGTTCACGACATGGGGAAAGTATTCAACCAGCATGTCGGAGATCATCTTGCCCAGCACCGTGGGCACAAGCTGCCGGTTCGAGCGGGTTACGTAGTAGCGGTCAAGGAGGACCGAGATGATCGGGGCGTAGGTTGAGGGGCGGCCTATGCCTTTCTCCTCCAGGGTTTTGACGATGGAAGCGTCGGTGTACCGGGAAGGCCCCTGCGTAAAATGCTGCTCGCTGTAAAACGATTCCATTTTCAGTTTTTCGCCGGCCTTGAGTTCCGGGCAGACGCCGCCTTTTTCATCCTTGGACGAGAGGAGTTTCATCACCTTGTAGAATCCCTTCTCGACAACCTTGGTCCCGGAGACGCGGAAGATCCCCTCCCCCGCCCTGATATCCGCGCTTACGGTTTTTGTTTTCGCGGGGGCCATCTGGCTGGACACAAAGCGTTCCCAGATGATCGTGTAGAGTTTCAGCTGATCCCTGGTCAGGTATTCCTTGACTTCATTCGGGGTGTTGCCCGTGTATGTGGGCCGTATCGCCTCGTGCGCGTCCTGCGCCTTTTTCCCCACCGAGTATTCGATCTGGTTTTCGGGAAGCTCCTTGGGATAGTTCTCCCTTATCCAGGCGCGGACATCGTCCAGGGCAAGCTGGGAAACCCGCACGGAATCGGTACGCATATAGGTGATCAGCCCTACCCGGGAAGATCCGATATTCACCCCCTCGTAGAGCTGCTGGGCGACCTGCATGGTTTTCCTGCTGGTAAAGCCGAGCCGGTTGGCCGCAGTTTGCTGGAGCTGCGAGGTGGTAAACGGGGGCTTGGGTTTTACGGACCTTTCCGTCTCCCGGGTATCGGCCACCACGCAGTCGCTGTCCTTGACCAGGTCCCTGATCTTGTTTACATCCGCTTCGGTTTTAAGCTCGGGCTTGCCGCCCTGCCAGGAAACAAGCTGCGCGGTAAACAAATGCCTGCCCAGCTTAAAGTCGGCGTCCAGGGTCCAGTATTCCTCGGGGATAAAAGACTCCACTTCCTTTTCCCGCTCGCAGATCAGCCGCAGCGCTACCGACTGCACCCTGCCCGCGGAAAGGCCGTTCTTCACCTTTTTCCACAGAAGCGGCGAAAGGTTGTACCCTACCAGCCTGTCCAGAACCCGCCGCGCCTTCTGGGCGTTCACCTTGGCCTCGTCTATGACCGAAGGGTTCGCCACCGCGTCCCTAATCGCGACCGGGGTTATCTCGTTAAAACTGATGCGCTTAACCGGCACCGTGGCGGTCTTCGCCGCTATCGCGTTCCGTAGGTGCCAGGCAATGGCCTCGCCTTCGCGGTCATTATCGCTTGCCAGCAGTACTTCTTCGGCTTTTTTCGCGTCGGCCTGAATTTCCTTGAGGAGCTTTGCCCGGCCCCGGACGGTGATGTACTCGGGCTCAAAGTCGTTCCCCATGTCTATGGCAAGGCGGGACTTGGGAAGATCGATAAGATGGCCCATGGACGCCTTGACGGTATAGGAATCTCCCAGGTATTTTTCGATAGTTTTTGCCTTGGCAGGAGATTCTACAATTACGAGAGTTTTTTTAAGTTTTTTGGCAACGCTCTTTTTCAAGGCGCGTGTTTTCCCGGTTTTGATAACGGCTGTTTTTTCCTTCTTAACGGCCATACCCATCCTCACAGTTTAGATTAAGCGAC
Organism: Treponema sp.; assembly: GCA_031255875.1. Taxonomy (GTDB): domain Bacteria; phylum Spirochaetota; class Spirochaetia; order Treponematales; family Breznakiellaceae; genus JAIRRR01. The sequence continues at coordinate 11,430 of JAIRRR010000229.1, read as the reverse complement.
CGGGCCAGCGACAAAGCCAAACCGGAGCCGGTACAGGGAGCAGTATCCACGGTTTCCGCGCCGGTTTCCAGCCCCCAGTCCCGCGCAATGCCTTCAATGTCCGAAACGATCCCCGCCCCGTCTTCGGCAAGGGCGCGCGTCCCCGCGCCCAGGGGGGAAGCCATGCCCGCGCTTGCCACAAAGAGCTCCCGCCCGAGTTCCAGGGCGAAATTCGCGGTGATAAGCGCCCCCGACTTTTCCGGCGCCTCGACGATGATCACAGCGCGGGCAAGGCTGGCGATGATCCGGTTCCGGGCGGGAAAGTTCCACCGCGCCGGCCTTGTTCCCGGGGGGTATTCCGAGAGCAATGCCCCGCCCTGCTCGACGATGCGCCGGGCCAGGTCCCGGTTCGCGGCAGGGTACACCCTGTCAAGGCCGGAACCGAGTACCGCCGCCGTCGGGGCGCCGCCCTCAAGGCTCCCCCGGTGGGAGCAGGCGTCGATCCCCAGCGCGAGCCCCGAAACCACGGGGACCCCGGCGCGGGCCAGGTCCCGGCCCAGATCAAAGGCCTGCGCCGCGGCACCGGACGAGGGCCGCCGGGTCCCCACGACAGCCGCCAGCGGCTTTTCCGGATCGGGCAGAACCCCCCGGTAAAACACCAGGGCCGGGGGATCGTAGAGCTCCCTGAGCAGGGGGGGATATCCCGGTTCCGGCCAGGAAACATAGCCCATCCCGGTCCGGGTTATCGCAAGAAGGTCATCTTCCGCCTGGAAACGAAGCCCGTCCCGGTCCCAGGCCTTCGGGGGCCTGCCGGCAATCGCGCCGATGTCTTCCTTAGAACATACCGCGAGATCCGCTTCCCGGTCAAATTTTTCGAGCAGTTTTATCCTTTCCCTGCAAGACAGCCCGGGGATACGCGCGATCATAAGGTCCAGCAGGCCGCGCCCGTCATCCATAGTAGCTGTCCATCACCTGCTTGCGGTTCTCTTCCACTGCTGCCCGTTTGTCCTTGTCCTTGGTAATCGACAGTATCCTGTCGTACAAGTTCAGGGCAAATTCGTATTGGGCAGTCAGGGCATAGGCATGGGCCAGAACGGCCATGCCGTCCACGTCGTTCAACGTAAGGGCCAGATAGCGCTCCATTACCGGAATAGCGTCCTCCGGCCGGCCCAGCTCGAATACATAGAGCACGCCAAGCGCGTACATGGGCTTCGCGTACTTTTCGTCCGCAGCGATGGCCTTGCGGTAGGCGTCCTCGGCAAGGGCGTAGTACCTTTCGGAAGCGAGGTCGCCGGCGCCCTGGAAATCGAGAAAGCCCTTTGCCACCCGCGCCGCGGAAATACCGGTAAGGTAGAGGAGTGACGGATCCTGGGGGGAATAGTAAAGCGCCTGTTCCAGGGCCTTGAGCGCCTCGTTGTGGAGGCCCCTGTCCTGAAACCGCGTCGCGAGGATTTTCCAGTACACGCCGGTCTGCGCGGCATCCTTTACGTGCCGCTCTATCTGCTTTTCATAAAGGGCGATGGCCTCCCTGAGGCCATCGATGGTTTCCGGCGGCCCCCCGGGGTTTCCCAGCTCCGCGATACGCCTCGCAAGCCGGTTCCGCTCCCCGTTCATCCCGTAGTTGTAAAACAGCACGAACCCCGCAACGAGGACCGTCATTACGATAATGCCGGTAACAACCTCTTTCTTTACTTTCATGTCCGCCCCTTCTGTTTCAGACCAGGGCCGTCCTGCTGGAACGCCTTGAGTTTCGGGAGATAGCGGCTGTGGTTTTCCCGGAGCATGGAATTGTCCACATGGGTATAAATCTGGGTCGTGGCAAGGTCCACATGGCCCAGAAGTTCCTGCACCGATCTGAGATCCGCCCCCCCTGCCAGCAGCTCGGTGGCAAAACTGTGGCGCAGGCTGTGAAGCCGGGAACTCATCCCCAGCTGGGCGGTAAGCGCGGCGTAGTTCTTCCAGATTCCCTTCCGGGAAAGCCGCCTCCCGCCGCGGCCGAGGAACAGGGCGGGGACCCGCCGGGAACGGACAAGGCCCGGCCGGCTTTCGCCGAGGTAGCGTTTCAGCCACTGCTCCGCCTCGGCGCCGAAAACCACAAGCCGTTCCTTGTCCCCCTTGCCGGTCACCCGGGCGATTCCCTCGGAAAGAAAAATATCGCCCACGTTCAGGGCCACCGCCTCGGAGACCCGCAGCCCGGCGGAGTAGATAAGCTCGAAAAGCGCCCGGTCCCGGATGCCGAGCGGGGTGCTGATATCCACGGCGGCGAGCATTTCTTCCACCAGTTCGCGGGAATGCACCTGGGGAAGCCGGTTCTTCGAACGGGGACGTTCCAGAACAACGGCGGGATTGTCCTTGCGCAGACCCTCCGAATCGATCAAAAACTGGAAAAACGATCTCAGGGCGGAAACCGCCTTGGCGATAGAGCGCCCGTCAAGCCGGTCCTTTGTTTTCCGGGCATCAAGGTACCGCGCCAAAACAAGGGTGTCCGCGTCCTGGGCGGGCAGTTTTTCCACGTCGAGCCACTCGAGAAAACGGGCAATCTCGATGCAGTAAGTGTCCACCGTTAAAAGCGCCCGCCGTTCCACGGCGGTAAGATGGGCATGGTATTTTTCCAGAAAGCTCCGTTCCTTCACAGAATCTAGGCTTCCTTCGCGTTGGCGCCGGAAAACTGCTCCCGGTCCGCGCCCTGTTTCCGCAGATAGGCGGGGACTTCCAGATCCTCGTAACTGCGGCGGGTAAGGAAATCCTGGGAAGGGCCCGGGCTGCCCGGGCGGCTGATATACCGGGTAAATTCATCGGCGTCCATAAAGTCGGATTTCTCCGCAGGGGAAGATTCCTCCCCCCCCTTCCCCCCCGCCATCCTCACGGTCTCGCCCATAAAGCCGGTGGCAATTACCGTAACCTGTATCCTGTCCTCCATGGAAGGATCGGTCGCCTGGCCGGGAATGATCAGCACGCCGGGATCGGCATTCCGTTTTATGTAGTTGAACACCTCCTGGTACTCAACCATGGCCACGTCCTCGCCGCCTGTTACATTGACCAGTATTTTTTTCGCGCCGTCGATCGAGCCGCCTTCGAGAAGCGGATTCTCAACGGCGGACGAGGCGGCCATTTCCGCACGGCTGTCGCCGCTTCCCACGCCCACGCCCATCAGGGCGTCCCCCATGTCCTTCATTACGGTCTTCACATCGGCAAAATCGATGTTGATGTCCCCCTGTATGGTTATCACGTCGGAAATCCCCTGCACGCCCTGACGGAGCACCTCGTCGGCCATTCTGAAGGCTTCTTTGATAGAGGTCTTCCTGTCGATGATTTTCATAAGGTGTTCGTTCGGGATAACGATCAGGGTATCAACCGCCTCCCGCATCTTGGCGATCCCCTCCTCGGCGAGCCCCATCTTGTAACAGCCCTCAAAGTCGAAGGGCTTGGTTACCACGCCTACGGTCAGCGCGCCCATGTCGCGGGCGATCTGGGCGATAACCGGCGCGGAACCGGTGCCCGTCCCCCCGCCCATGCCGGCGGTCACGAACACCATGTCCGCGCCGCGCAGGGCGTTGGAGATCATCTCCCGGTCTTCCTCGGCGGCCCGTTCCCCTACTTCGGGTTTGCCGCCCGCTCCCAGGCCGCCCGTGATCTTTGAGCCGATGGGAAGCTTAACCGACGCCTTGCTTCGGTTAAGCGCCTGTACGTCCGTGTTTGCCGCGATAAATTGCACGTGCTGCAATCCGCCTTCGATCATTCTGTCCACGGCGTTCGATCCCCCGCCGCCGGCCCCGATGACTTTTATAATCGTCGGGCTCGGATCGGAAGCCTGTCCGTCCAGAATTTCGATGTTCATCATAGTCCCCCCCAAATCACTTTATATTTTAAGGCGCTGAGCCTCAATTTTGCACAGAGCGGGATTTCCCCCAAAACCGGGATCGCGGAAAAAACCGGTAAAAATCCCGTAAATACTGAAGCTGTTCCAAAACTGAAGTTTTGGAACAGGCTCTGCTGTTAGAAAAAACCCTTTAACCAGGCGGCAAGTTTATTCCAAAGGCCGGAACTTTCGCCGGAAACTTCGCCCCCCTCCGGGACGCCGCCCGCCTCCCGCTTGGCGCCTTCGAGCAGCAGCCCTATGGCGGTGGAATAGGCCGGGGTCCGGTACTTTTCAACAAAACCCCCAAGGTTTCTGGACAGGGGATTCCCCACCCGGATCGGCATGGGGCGTTTCCTGCCCGAATTGAACACCTCTTCCGCAAGCTCGGCGGTCCCCAAAAGCTGGGCGCCGCCTCCGGTAAGCACGATGCCCCCCCCGAGCCACTCGGACACGGAAAGTTTGTCCAGCTCGTTCTTGACCATCTCGAATATCTCTTCCACGCGGGGGCGGATCACCTGCGCCAGTTCCGACCGGGGGATTGACTGGGGCGGGCGGCCGCCTATGCCGTCAACCAGGACGCTTTCGTCCTTGTCCAAAAGCTCCTCCCGGCAGCACCCCGCCTGGACTTTAATCTTCTCCGCAGTCTCAAGGGATATACTCCCCCACAGGGAAATGTCGCGGGTAACCTGGGCGCCGCCCAGGGGGATGGAACTTGTGGAATAAGGCGCCCCCTGGCAGTAAACGACCACCTCGGTGGTCCCGCCGCCTAAGTCAATCAGTACTACGCCCAGTTCCTTTTCCTCTTCCGTCAGCACCGCCGTTCCTGCGGCCAGGGACTGGAGAATAAGATCGTTCACCCGGAAGCCCGCCCGGTTAACGCATTTTATCAAATTTTGCGCGCTGGTCACCGAGCAGGTAATAATATGCACCTCCGCCTCAAGGCGGACCCCGATTATATTGAGGGGGTCCCGTATCCCCTTTTGATCGTCCACGGTATAGGACTGGGGGATGACCTCGAGTATCTGCCTGTCCATAGGGATGGCTATAGCCCGGGCGGCTTCGAGCACCCTGCCCACATCCTCGATCCCTATTTCCCTGGTCTCCCGGGTCTTTCCGGTTACCGCGACCACGCCCCGGGAATTCATCCCGGTAATGTGTTTCCCGCCTATGCCCGTCCAGCAGGCGCGTACTTCCTGCCCGCTCATGACTTCTGCTTCTTCAATGGCGGCGGAAATTGCCCGCAGGGTCGCCTCTATGTTTTTTACCACTCCCTTTTCCAGGCCGGTAGAAGGACTCGCGCCCACGCCGGTAATATCGAGAGTTCCCCTTTCGTTCCGTTCGCCGATAACGGCGCACACCTTGGTCGAACCTATGTCAAGGCCGACAACCAAACTGTCGTTAGCCAGATCGGGCCTCCTTTACAATATACGACGCGGTGCCGTTCCGTAGATCAACTTCGTCTACCTGTACACCCGTCGAATCGAATACATCCATCATCAGGATCATATACCGTAATGCATCTTCGTTTAAATCCGGCTCCAGGCGGAATTTGACGGCGCTGTTTACCGGATAGATGATAAGGTCAAAACCGTTATATGCTTTTTTGCTTATCCCGATTTCCGAAATGAACGCGAGCAGTTCCGGCGCGTTTGCGTTAAGCGAATCCAGGCGGCTGAAAAAGCCTTCCAGTTCCGCCGGAAGCTTCGCCCCTTCCTCGATCCGTTCAAAGTTCAGGCCGGAAACTATAGGCAGCGCCGGGGGCGAAGCGGAATTTAAAGGCAAACCGCCTACCTGAATCAGCATGCCGTGCTTGTCTATGTACACCGGGATTATCCTGCCGGCGGCATTCACCAGGGAAAGCGCGGCCGGCCGCCGCCGCTCGACAAAGACCCGCACCGTGTCGGGGTACTGCTTTACCACCCGGGCGGACTCCAGCTGGTACATCTGTTCGAGATTTTTCTCCGCCAGGGCCGTATCCACGGTAAAGTAGGACGAATGGGGGCCGATTCCCGCCCGGGCCAGGAGCAGCGCGCGGTCAATTCCGGGTACGGGGCTCACCTCCACCACCGAAAAGGGAAGCAGGGGCGTTATCCCGAAAAGCCACAGCAATTCCGCCGCCAGAATGCCGGCTATAAGGACGGCCAGCCGCACGAGCCATTTGTCCGCTTTCCTGGGCGATTCACCCGGGCCGGGTTTCCGCCCGCCCGCAGGCCGCCGGAATCCGTGTTTGTTAATCTCGGGCGCGGCGCCCCGGCGGCGGTCCCCTTCGCGGTTCCGCGCTTTGCCGGTATAAACAAAATCAGAAGACATCGGTTTCCTCCGCGCCCTTCTTAAAACGGGATACATTCACGATCAGCCCCGCGATTATAAGGGTAGTTGCCAGGGACGAGCCGCCGGCGGAAAAAAAAGGCAGGGGTATCCCCGTTACCGGAAGCATGCCCGACACCACGGCTATGTTAATCAGCGCCTGGCTTGCAATTACCGTTACAAGGCCGAAGGCCAGGAGCCTCCTGAAAGTGTCGCGCTGTTCCAAAGCCGTCCTGTAACCCCTTACGGCGAAGATGAGGAAGACGAGGTAAAAGAACAGTACCCCGGCAAAGCCCATTTCCTCGGTATACGCGGAAAAAATAAAGTCCGATTGTATCTCGGGGACGCTGGATATTTTCCTGACACCCCTCCCCAGGCCCCGGCCCCAAATGCCCCCGGAACCTATGCTGAGTATGGAAGAACGAAGCTGGTACGCCGCGCCCAGGGGGTCCTGATCCGGCCACAAAAAGGTAATTACCCGCAGCAGGCGGTGGCTGGAGGTGAACACCAGAAGCGCGCAGATAGGCGCCAGGATCAACGCCGCGCTGAGAAAGTAGCGGAATTTGACACCGGCCAGGTAAAAAATGATAAGCGCGTTCGCCGTAACAAAAACCGCCGTGGAAAAATTGTTTTGCAGATAGATGAGCAGGAAAAACAGGGTAGTAATCAAAGTCGGGGATCGTATGCCCCGGGCGAAGGAATCTATCTGTTCTTGATTTTTGTCAAAGATATGGGCAAGGTAGAGGGGCAGCACAAGCTTAACCAATTCCGACGGCTGGTACGAAAAACTCCCTATGCCGATCCACCGCGCGGCGCCGTTCTTGGAAATCCCGATATGGGGGACGAACGTCAGGATACAGAGGACAACGGCGAGGATGACGCCATAGGGGACCAGGGCCCGCACAAAGCCGAGGGGGACAATGGACGCCGCGATAAAGAGCAGCACCCCAATGCCGGAGAAAACAAGCTGCCGCGAGATAAAGTAGAATCTGTCCCCCATAAAGCGCTGGGCGAAACTGGCGGACGCGGAGTAAAGGGTTACCAGCCCTATCCCCAAAAGGACGACGACGCTCGCGATGAGAACATGATCGGGCATTACTTTCCGCGCCGGCCTTTCCGGGCTGAATACATCCGCCATTACAAACCCTCTACTGTATCTTTAATGTCGAAAGGGCTATAATAATAAAAAGCCCGCCCAGAATCCAGAAGCGGGTGACCACCTTGGCCTCCGCCCAGCCTGAAAGCTCGAAATGGTGGTGCAGGGGCGCCATTTTGAACAGCCGCTTTCCTGTCAGTTTGTACGACAGCACCTGCAGGATAACGCTGGCAATTTCAAGTATAAACACTCCGCCGATTATCAGCACCAGGATCTCTTTCTTTATGATGAGGGATATTATCGCGATTATCCCCCCCATGGGAAGGCTCCCGACATCCCCCATAAAGATCTCGGCCGGGTGCGTGTTGAACCACAGGAACCCTACGCACGCCCCGATCAGGCCCAGGCAGAACACCGTAAGCTCCCCCGCCCCGGTGATGTAGGGGATGCCCAGATATTCCGAATAATCAACGCGCCCCGAAATATAGGTAAGAATAGCCAGCGCGATAAATACCGAGATGAGAAGCCCCGACGCGAGCCCGTCAAGGCCGTCGGAAAAATTAACCGCGTTTGATTCGCCCATGATAAGCAGCACGGCAAAGGGTATCCAAAGCGCGCCCATATCCGCCACGGGATTCTTGAAAAAGGGCAGGTAGAGTTTTGTGGTTATTTCGTCGCCGTTAAAATAAAGCACCAGCGTTACGGTCAGCGCCACGGCGAACTGCCCCGCGAGTTTCCCCCAGGGGGGCAGCCCGTCCGAATTGCGATAGGTAATCTTGAGATAATCGTCGAGAAAGCCGATGGCCCCCAAAGCCACAAAGGCGCATAAGGTAAGCCAAACCTTGTAATTCTCCAGATCCTGCCAGAGCAGTACCGTTATCACCATGGAAATAACGAAAAACACCCCGCCCATAGTCGGGGTCCCCACTTTTACCAGGTGGGTTTCCGGCCCGTCCTGCCGGACAACCTGGCCTATTTTAAATTTCCGCAGCACCTCGATCAGCCTTGGCCCGAAGATGAAACAGAAGAGCAGCGTCGTAATTGCCGCGTAGGCGCCCCGGAAGGTGATGTACTTAAGTATGTTGAACGCGGTAATGTACTTTACCAGGGGATAGAAAAATTGCAGAATCACGGGCAGCCTCCGGCCAAGACAGCCGGGGCCGGCTCCCGGGCGGCGGGCGCTTCACTGCCCGCCGGTTTCCCCGCAGCGCCGGCGACCAGCACGTCCGTCAGTTGTTCCAGGGCGCAGCCCCGCGAACCTTTGAGCAGGACCAGATCCCCGTCCCGGACATAGTCCGCAAGGGAAGACGCCAGGGTGTCCATAACATCGGTATAAAACAGCGGTATCTTTCGGCCTTCCGCGCAAGCCCCCATCGCTTCAGCGGCGGCCCCGGTCTCCCTGCCGTAGAGGAAGACCATGTCCGCGCCCGAAGCCGCCAGTTCCCTGCCCATCCTCTCGTGGGCCGCCCGGGAAGCCTCCCCGAGCTCCAGCATGGAACCGGCCACGTACACCTTCCTCCCGGGCCATTCAAGCCCGTCGCAGAAGGCGATTGCCTGCGAGGTGCTGTCCGGATTGGCGTTGTAACAGTCCCGGACCAGCGTAAGCCTGCCGCCCTTGCCCGGAATATTCCCCCGCAGTATCTCGCTCCTCCCGAAAAGCGGCTTTACCGACTCAAGGCCCCGCCTGACCGCGGCGGCGCTCACCCCGGCGGCCTTGGCAATCGCCGCAGCCGCCAGAGCGTTTTTCAGGTTATGCCGCCCGGGCAGGGCGAAGCGCGCGGAAACCCCTCCCCAAGTAATTTCCGCGCCGTCCAGTCCCAAATCCTTTACTTCTCCAAGCTCCTCAAGGTAGGCAGGGCCGTAAAACACTATCTTTCCCGGAACGCCCCGGGCAAGCTCATCCCGGTATTCATCGTCCCCCGGGATAAGCGCCGTTTCGTTCCCGGTAAATTCACAGAATATCTGTTTCTTCTCATCAAGAATCGCGGCAATGCTGCCGAAAATTCCGATATGGGCAGGACCAACGTTTGTAACAAGCGCTATACAAGGCTTGAAGAGCCGGGCAAGCTCGGCAATTTCCCCGGCGCGGTTCATCCCCATCTCGAAAATGCCGGCCTGGTGTTCCCTTCTGATTTTGAACACCGAAAGCGGAAGCCCGGTTTCCGAATTGAGATTCCCGCTGTTGGACACCGCGTTCTTTTCGGAGCCTATCATCGCCGCGGCGATCTCCTTGGTAGTAGTCTTGCCGGAACTGCCGGTAAGCGCTATTTTTAGAAGGCCGGGGAACTGTTCAAGGTAAACCCGCGCGGCATCCTGCAAGCCCCGCAGGGTATCTTCCACCACAACCAGCACGGCGCCCGCCCGGGAAGCCGCCCCCTCCGGATCAAATCTTTTCTCCGCAAGGGCGGAAGACGCTACCATAGCCGCCACGGCCCCGGCCCTGAACGCGGCCTCCACATAACGGTGGCCGTCCTGCGACGCGCCTTTAAGCGCCACAAACAGGGAGCCTTTTTTCGCCTCGCGGGAATCAATGCATACCGAGGAAAACCCGCCGTTCGCAGGGGGGACGCCGTTTCCGCCTGGCGCGTAAGAGAGGACACGTACTCCCGGCACGGCGCATAGCTGCGCGTACCTTAACAGAAAATCACTTTCCATCAGGCCCGTATCCCCCGGTAATCCTTATCTGCAGCACTTCTTCGGGCCGCTTTTTTTCAAGGCCCATCTGGTCCCGCGCGATCTTCTCAATACGCTCGGAGGAAGACAGAAGCGCTATTCCCGCGATAAGCCGCCGGTTGCCGGCAACCCATTCTTCCTGGACAGTTTCAAGATTCGCCGTTTCTTTTTCCAATTCGGCGTAACGGCCCGACTGCCACGCAAGCGTCCCAAACAGCAGCGGCACTGTCGCCGTGAGAAAATAGAATAGTACGATCCGCGCTTTATACATCGTCCCTCTCTGCCAGGCCGTTTTTCCGAAAATCCGCCGGAGGCGTTCAGCCGCCGGAAAGTTTCTCCGCAGCCCGGAACTTCGCGCTCCGGGAAGGCGGGTTATCCCGGATTTCCCTTTCTCCCGGAACCACGGGCTTGCGGGTCAGAAGCTCCAAAACCTTCCGCCCCTCATCTTTTACTATCGGCTCTTTCATACCGGACGGAGAGGGGTTTTCCGGCAAAACTGAAAAACCCCTGCCCCGGTCCCGGAAAAAATTCTTCACTATCCGGTCCTCTCCCGAATGAAAACTGATCACTCCCAAACGGCCCCCGGGCTTTAATGCCGCGAAGGCCCTTTCCAAAAGCAGCGGAAGCCCCTCAAGCTCCAGGTTCACAGCCATCCTGATTGCCTGGAAGCTCCGCGTAGCCGGGTGCATCCCCCCGCCGTAAGAGCGCGGCGCTGCGGCCCGCACGATTTCCGCCAAAGCCAGGGAGCTTTCAATCGCCCCCCTCTTCCGTGCCTCCGCAATGGCCCGGGCAATACGCCGGGAATGCCGCTCCCCGGCGTTCCGGTAAAGCATATCCGCCAGCTCCCGCTCGGAAAGCCGCGCGATAAGTTCCGCGGCGCCCGGCCCCCGGCCGGGCCCTATCCGCATATCCAGCGGCTCGTCTTTTCTGAAGCTGAAACCCCGCCCGCTTTTTTCGTAGTGGTAGGAACTCACCCCCAGATCAATCAAAACCGTGTCCGGCCTCTCGTCCATGCCGGGCGCGGCGTCCGCCCCTTCGCCGGCATGGCTGCCCGCGTACCGGGCAAAAAAATCGTGGGCCCAGCCGTTGTAAAACCGCGCCCGGTCCCCGAAACCGCTTAAACGCGCGCGGGCCACAGCCTGTATCCCGGCGTCCGCGTCCACGCCTATAAGGCGCAGGGACGGGAAACGGGACAAAAAGGCGTAACTATGCCCGCCCTCGCCCTGGGTCGCGTCCACCATAAGTTCCCCGTCCCCGCGGGGAGCGAGATACGCGACAGCCTCCTCAAGCAGCACCGGCGTATGGACAATGTCCATCAGCCGCTGTCTCCGGCGTTCATCCTGAAGAGCTTGAGCGACCCCATCTTGTTCATCGCCGCCTGCACGGCCTCCTGGTTCTCCTCCAGGAACGAGAAGAAGTACTCCTCGTCCCAAATTTCCAGCCGGTTTTCCGCGCTTATCACAAGGCATTCCTTGGTAAGCCGGGCGTAACGGCGGATAGTCGCGGGGATGGGGAT
>JAIRRR010000204.1 GCA_031255875.1 Treponema sp. | reverse complement strand
ACTGCGATATCGCGCGGCCTTTTGGCATTGTTATTGACGCGGATGATTTTCAGAATCTTCCTTCGCCGTCCAAACCGCCCGCCGTTAAACTAACCAGACAAACGCGGCTGCTCAAAGGCATCCATGAAGACGCGGACGTCTGGGTTACCAAAGAAATTGCCGAACAGTTTATCCCCCGGGAAGATATCAGGGAAACCCCGGAAGTCCATGTCGCGGGAATCTGTTTTAAAAAAGAAAAAGGCGCGTATTCCGTTCTGCTGGGAAGGCGAAACAGGGAACGCAGGCTGTATCCGGGACTTTTCGAAGGTTGCGGCGGGCAGCTTGCCCGTAATGAATTGTTTCACGAGGGAGTAATTCGGCATTACAAAAGAGAGTACCATGTTGACGTAAAAGTCTTTGAGGATATTTTCCATCTGTATCATATTAACGAAAACAACGAGCCGAAGATTCCCGGCATACGCTTTCTTTGCGAGTATGTTTCGGGAACGCCGTCTTCACGAAACCACATTCCGCCTACCCCCAAATGGTTTACCGAGACGGAATTTAAGTCGCTACCCCGGAATGATTTTATTCCCGGCCTTAAGGACGCGATTAAAAAGCTTTTTGAGGCGTACAAAGAAAAGACCCGCGGCGGCCGGCGCGGGTCTTTACCGCCGGACGGTTCTAATCCGTAAATCCGCCGATGCGGATTATTCCCTGACATTTTGAAAATGTCAGGGATTCCGGTTGTAATTGTTTGACAGGTATGGAATTGGCTGATTCCTTGCCTGACAAACCTAAATCTATGGTGTATATATATTACGCCGGAAGTTTTGTGCCGGCGATTTTTGCGAACCGGATTGTTTTGCCATGATAATTGATTTTCATTCCCACATTTATCCGGAAAAAATAGCCGCCAAAGCCGTGGCCGGTACCGAAGCCTTTTACACCATTCCCGCGCGGGGCCGCGGCACGCCGGAAGACCTCGCGGCGGCGGGCAGAAAAGGCGGCATTGACCGCTTTGTGGTATTTTCCGCCGCCGCCGTTCCCGCCCAGGTTACAAGCATAAACGACTACATCGCCTCCGTCTGTTCCGGGCGGGAACCAGCCGGTCCGGCGCGGGGCGCGGCGTCCGGCAGGGTCGATACCGGCGAACGCGGATCGCGCGCCGCGGAACCCCTCTTTACCGGCTTCGGTACGCTGCATCCCGATATGGAAGACCCCGGCCGGGAAATAGAGCGCATCAAAAGCCTTGGCCTGCGCGGCGTTAAATTTCATCCCGACATGCAGAAATTCAATATCGACGACGAGAGGATGATGAAAATCTACGCCCTTCTCGAAGGGGAACTGCCGGTGATTTTCCATACCGGCGACTATCGTTATTCCTACAGCCACCCCGCCCGGCTCGTCCCGGTGCTGGACACGTTTCCTCGCCTTGGCGTCGTCGCCGCCCACTTTGGGGGCTGGTCCCTGTTCGACCTGGCCCTGGAATATTTTCGGGATCGCCGCTGCTACTTCGACATTTCCAGTTCCATTCCCTATCTGGGACGCCGCCGGGCGGAAGAACTGATACGCGCTTACGGCGCGGAACGCATGCTGTTCGGATCGGATTATCCAATCTGGGACCCCGGAGAATGTCTCGCGGAATTCCTTGAACTTGATCTTGGCCCCGCGGAACGGGAACGGATTCTTTCCGGTACGGCCCTGGAAATTCTGGGCTGAAAAGCGGATACCCGGCCGCGGAACCGCATTTACGCAATGAAGATACTTCGCTATAGTGCTCCTATGAGCCAATACCTTGTAAGCGGGGGCGTCCCGATCTGCGGGAAGATCAGGGCCAGCGGAAACAAAAACGCCGCGCTGCCCTGCATCGCGGCGGCCATTCTGACCGACGAGCAGGTAATACTGCGAAACATTCCCGACATAGAGGACGTCCAGGTCATGCTGGACGTGTACCGGTCTTTCGGCGGTTCGGTGGAACGGCTTGATTCCAACAGTTACCGTCTTTCCCTGGGGAATATCAAGACATCCGAAGTGCCGTCCGAAGCGGCGAAAAAAATACGGGCGTCGATTCTTTTCGCGGGCCCTCTGCTCGCCCGGACAGGCAAAGCGGTACTGCCCCCCCCGGGAGGCGACGTTATCGGGCGGCGGCGGCTCGACACCCACTTTCTTGCCCTTACGGAACTTGGAGCGGCGGTCAGCGGCAAAAAAGCCTTTATCTTCAGCGCGAGAAAACTTGAGGGCGCCGATATCTTCCTCGACGAGGCGTCGGTTACGGCGACGGAGAACGCCGTTATGGCCGCCGTTCTCGCGAAAGGCAAAACCATATTGACCAACGCCGCGAGCGAACCCCACGTACAGGATCTGTGCCGTATGCTTTCGTCCATGGGCGCGCGGATTGAAGGGATCGGTTCCAACAGGCTTGGCATTACCGGCGTAAAAAAACTTTCGTCCTGCGACTACACCATCGGCGCCGATTATATGGAGGTCGGCTCCTTTATCGGGCTTGCCGCCGCGACCAGGGGCGAGCTTGTGATTGAGGGAACCGGTCCGGAAGACATTCGTCCGGCGAAAATGGCTTTCGGCAAACTCGGCATTGGCTGGGAACACGAGGGCACGACCCTTCGGGTTCCGAAAAGGCAGGCGATGAAGGTGAACCACGATCTTGGCGGAATGATACCGAAAATAGACGACGCGCCCTGGCCGGGCTTTCCTCCCGACCTGACAAGCATTATCATCGTCGTCGCCACCCAGGTTGACGGAACGGTGCTGGTTCATGAAAAGATGTTCGAGTCGAGGATGTTTTTTGTCGACAAGCTTATCGGCATGGGCGCGCGGATCGTGCTCTGCGATCCTCACCGGGCGGTGATTTCCGGCCCGGCGAAACTTGCCGGCTCGGAACTTACCAGCCCGGACGTGCGGGCCGGCATGGCCATGGTTATCGCGGCCATGGCCGCCGAAGGTTCCAGCGTTATCCGCAACGTGTACCAGATAGAGCGGGGTTATGAAAAGCTCGTGGAACGGCTCTCGTCGCTGGGAGGAAGGATAAGCCGGAGCGAATGAGCCTCCCCGCCGCGAATGAACCACAAGGCACAGCGCGCGGCGCTTTCGGCGGCTTCCGTCGTTACCACAGGAACAGCCTGCCCCGGTCGGCGATAAAGCCCGCCTCGATAAGCGGATCGGCCCAGGGGCTTGCCGCGGCGTTTTGACCGTTTATCGTTTCGATTACAAGTTTTCTGACCGGACCGCAGACGCGCGTCCGGGGCGCTTTGATAAACGCGGCGATTTCGGGAACGCTTCCGGGCGGGACGAAGATTTCCAGTTCCCTGCCGTTTTTTGTTGAAACGGCGGCAAGGCCGCCGCCCCGAAAACAGAGCCGCGCGCCCGCCGTCCGGGGAGGAAGCCTCCTGTCCAGGCCGTCGACAGCCAGCCCCGCCGGGCTGGCCGGATCGGCGGCGTTCATCCAGTACACGGCGGAAACATCCCCGGCCGCTTCCAGTTCCGCCGCAATGGCCGGAGAGGCGAACTGCAGCGAATGAATCCCTTCCACAAAGCGGCCGGTTACCAATTCCCCGGCAAGTTCCATGCGCCTCATCGCGGGCAGCAGGGAAGACCAGGAAAAAGCGGGATTTTCCCGTTCAAAAAAAGGTTTTGCCAATATCCCCCAGCGCCGCAAAAGCAGACGTACCCTGTCCCGATTCAGTTCAGCTTCTTCCAGCGCGGAAAACTCATCCGGCAAAGCGGCGTCCGGCGTTATGTGTAATGCGTCCGGGGATTGGGAACCTCCGGGCCGCGCGCGCGGATCATATTCCGGTTCGGGCAGCAGCGAAAACCAGTTCCCCGGCAGGGGCGCTCCTTCCCGCCATTTTTCCCGCAGGGCCCGTGGCACGAAGCGGGATCCGCGCGAACCGGACGGGGCGCAGCGGGGCGTTATGCCGGGAATGTTTCCGGCTGCCCGCCCGGATCGATCCCGCGCGGAGGTTTTCAGGTTGAATCCCCGTTCCAGTCCGCGGCGCACAGCCTCGAACGAATCGGAAGAAATTAACGAGGCCCAGACCGCCTTCCAGATTAGGCCGGCGGCGCTCCCGTTGGCGGCGGAACCGGGGATATTTTCGACAAGCCCCGAACGGACAAGTTCGTCCCTGATTTCCCAGAAATTCCGGTACCGGCCGCAGAACGCGGCGATTGCGCGTAACGCGGCCTCCTGTTTTACGCGCGGTCCATCCGGGCCCGGCGCGCTCCATATCAGCTCCAGCTCATCCGGGGCGCAAAAAGCTATCCGTTCCTTTTCCGCCCCAAGCCAGACAAGCCGGGCCGCACCGAGAGCGCCGTCAAGGATTTCGGGTTTGTAGTCCCAAATACGGGCGGGAAGAATTTCGGTTTCCCAGAGCGGGGCCGGGGCGGCATAACAGGACAGGGCGGCGAAGGCCGAATCGCCGGAACGATCCGCCTTGGGAATAATCCCCTGGCGCAGCGAAAGAAACGGCGCGAGAAGGGCGGCCGGCCGTTCCCTGATCCGGGGCCGCGCCTGCTTCCGGGCAAGCCTTAACAGAAGGTCGAAATTTTCCGCGTCGCAGTAAAGGTCGTCCGCGCTTTCCGCGCCTTCCGCGCGGATGCCGCCGGCCGCTTCCCCCGCCTCGACAAGAGCCTCCGCGGCGTCTTTGGCTTCCGCTTCGCCGCATCCAAAAACGGCGGCGATACGCCGGGAAGAAACAGGCCCTTCGTAACGGAGCCATTCCCCGAGCCGCGAAAGAAAGGCGGCGGGACGCGGCGCGGCAAGCAGAGCGCTGTGAACGACGACGGGGATTTCGGCCCCGTCCAGCGTTATTTCGGCGATACGGCCGTCAAGGCCGGGATCGCGGCGCAGTTCTTCCCGCAGTTCGGCGGGGAGAAAACCGGCAAGGGTTTCCCATTCGTCGGCGGGAATCGCTACACGTTCACGAACCCATTCGGCAAGACTCAGAGGATCTTCGGGCGCCCAGCCGGAAAGTTCCCGCCTGAGCTTTGCGCCAAACTCGTTCAGGGCCGGCAAACGGGGCCGGAGCCGGGGGTCTCCTATGGCGTCCGCGACGGCCCTGTCCGCGAGGCTGCTCCGCGCGTAGTCTCCGGCTTTTCCGGGACGGCCGAGTATATCGTTCCGTTCGTCGTATTCGTACATGAACGCGCCGGTTTCTTTCCAGCTGAGATCGCGGGAAAAGGGCGAAGGGGATGATGTACGGAATACGCCCATTTTAACCGTTCCGTCGGCAAGATTCTCAAGCAGTTCCCGGAAACCGTTCATGTCGAACCTGTCGGCAAGACAGATCCGCCAGGCCTCGGTTACCGCGGGAAAATCGGCCCGGCCGGAAACTTTGTCGTAAAGGCGCTTTGCCTGCCGGCGCGTCACCCAGAGGGGAACACGGCGGCCGAAATTCCCCCGGTTAATTATCATGGAAATTTCCGCCGCCTCCCTGAAGGCGGCCCCGAAGATTCCCGACGATTCAAGACGCCCGCGAAAACACGCTTCCCCTTTTCCGGCAAGTTCCAAAAGCAGCCCGCCGATCAGCGCTTCCGGGTCCAGCGGACGGGAAACAAGCAGCAGTATCGCGTTATCGTTGATAATCGTTTCAACCCTCGTGCCGGTCGTTTCTTCCAGCAGTCCCGCCAGGGCGAAACCCAGCGGATAGTTCAGCGCGCCGCCCCTGAAACTGTGGAACACAATCCGGTACGAGTCGGGCCGCGCGGCCGAGTCGATAATCTCGACGGGGATATACGCCCGCCCGGGCAGCCTTACAGCGCCCTGGGCATCGCGCTGTTTTTCAAGCAAATCCCCAAGGGCCTCTGCCGCTTCTTCGCTCAAGCACGGAAAAACCGGCGGCGCTTTTCCGGCGGAATTTTCGTAATTGTCGAACATGTCGAGTACGCGGCGGGTAAGGACGGGGCTTCGGAACGGGGTGTCCGCTTTCCAGAAAGGCTGAAAGCCCGCGTCCCGTTCCAAAGGAATAACGGTGATCGCCTCGTCGCCGATATCGACGATACTCCAGGAATGGGCGCCGAAATCGAAACTGTCGCCCGGCCGCCGCTCAAAAACAAATTCCTCGTCGAGCTCTCCGATCCTTGTTCCGTCGGGCAGGCGCATTGAATACAGTCCCCGGTTGGGAATTACTCCGCCGGATAAATAAAGGAGGGATACGACGCCGGCGGCGGCATGACAGCTTCCGTCAATGTCGACAAGAAGCCGGGGTTTAATTTCCCGAAGCCGCGCCGTGTTTTCCCCGCCGTCGCTTCCGCCGTTTTCGGCGCTGTTTTCTCCCGAGGCGTCTCTTTCGCCCGCCACGTCTTTTCCGTCCGTATACCGTCCGGCCAGCATGGCGATTACCTGATCGAAGTTTGACTTTTCCAGTTCCGAAAAGGCCCCGAAACCTTTGACGATTGCGTAGAGTTCGGCGGAAGTCCGGGGCTTTTCGGCGGCCAGGGCAAGAACGATTTGGGCGAGTATGTCCAGGGGATTTTTTACCGGCCGCGTTTCCTCGATTTCCTTTTCCGCCACCGCCCCGGCAATGGCCGCGCCGTTTATAATATCCATAGGCAGAAACGGAACAAAGCGGGCGCGGCTGATCCGGGCGACACCGTGGCCCGCCCGGCCTATGCGCTGGAGGGTTTGGGCGCTGCTCGATACGCTGCCAGCGAGGATCACTTCGTCAACCGCGCCGACGTCGATGCCCAGTTCCAGCGAAGAGGTGGCGACAACGCAGGGAATGCGGCCTTCGGCAAGGCTTTGTTCGACGTCTCTGCGGATTTCTTTTGAAAGGGAACCGTGATGACAAAGGGAAATCCGTTCGCCCGCCGCTTGGTTAAGCAGGTGGCTTATCCGTTCACAGCGGCGGCGGGAATCGGTAAAAACAAGCAGGGTGGAGCGCTTGCCGCCGCCCGCGCCGTCAAGCGCGCGTATCCGTTCAAGAATATAGTTAATCAGGATCGTGTAACGCCTGCTGTAGCGATCCGGCGTTGTTTCCCCGAAACCGGTTTTTTCTGCCGCGAATTTTTCCGCGGATTCTTTCGCGGATGCTTCCGAATATTCCAAGTCCCGGGGGAATTCGACCAAAAAGTCGATGCGTTTTTCCGCGGCGGGGGCGACGATACGCATCTCCCGTTTTTTGTAATTTCCCGCGCCGCCGGCAAGACCTCCGGCAAATTCCGCCGCCTGTTCCAGGGGATTTACCGTCGCGGAAAGGGCCACCCGCTGGAATTCGCCCGCGACAAGGGAAAGCCTGTCTATCTGGGACGAAAGAAACGCTCCGCGCTTGGTTCCCATAACGGCGTGGATTTCGTCGAGGACAAGGCAGCGCAGCGTTGACAAAACTTCCCGGCCCCGTGGATTAAGGAGAAGGATTGCGAGGCTTTCCGGCGTTACGGCAAGTATGGACGGCGGGCGGAGGAGAAAGCGTCTGCGTTCGGCCTGGGGTGTGTCACCCGAACGGGTTTCTACGCGGATATCAGGAAAAGCGCCGAGCGGACGATCCTCCGGCCCGGAAAACCCCGCTTTGGGCCGCGGCCCGGCGGCGGCTTTTTTCCGCAGGCTCTCGACCGGCTCAATCAGATTGCGTTTGATGTCTTCGTTCAGGGCCTTGAGGGGCGACACATAAAGACAGCAGAGCCGCGCCGGATCCCAGGTTCCGTCGATAAAGCGGGAAATCGACACGAGAAACGCGGCGAGGGTTTTGCCGCTACCCGTCGGGGCGACGGCAAGAACGTTTTCGCCCTTCGCGATAAGGGGCCAGGCTTCTTTTTGAACCGGGGTCGGCGCCGTATATGTTTCGGCAAACCACGACTCTACCAGGGGATGAAACATAGTTTTGTTCTACCGTATTCGGGCAAAATGGTAAAGTTGCGGCCACGCGGAAAAGGCCGTCGTTAGGGCCAGTACAATAGTTTTGTACGAATGAACCTCCTCGCCCTATCGTGTAAGCGTTGAATTATTTACGAGGTTCGTTCTGTAAGGAAGTTGTTTAACTGTGGGGTCTACTACCAATTTTTTTGTTGGCGTTGCTAATTCTAACCGCCCTGAAGGACGGGGTATGAGACCCCACTGCGAATCAACGAAAAAGAACGTGGATTTCCTCGGAAAATCCGCGTTCTTCGCAAGGCTTGTTCAATAACCAACCGGGTTATTGAACAAGCCCAATAACTATGTAAGAGGACTGTTTCATACGGGAACCGTTTTAAAATTTCTGGAATAGTCCGGGGGGTTAGCGTGAATTTTATTGATTTTGACAAGACGGCGGCCTTCAAAACCCTGTCGGCCCTGGGCGCCGAGGGGAAGGCTTTCGATTTCCGGGCCCGGCTTGACGCGGAACGGGTGGCGGAGTGCCAGACCGCCATGGCCGCGGGGCTCCGCTACTGCTGGGCCGCCAAGGCGGTGGACGGCCGGGTTATCGAGGCCCTCCAATCGCTGGCGGAGGAGCAGGAGCTTATCGCCAAGTACCGGGCCCTGCTGGAAGGGGAGGTCGTCAACACCGGGGAAAAACGGAAGGTCCTGCACCAGCTCCTCCGCTCCGGGGACGGCAGGTCCCTGACGGGAAAACCGGTGGTTCTTGAAGGCAGGGATATCGGGGCCTTTTACCAGGCCGAACGGGCCCGGTTCTCCGCCTTCGCCGAAAAAGTCCATCGGGGGGACATCAAAGGGGCCGGGGGCAAACCCTTCCGTCATGTGGTGCAGATAGGCATAGGCGGATCGGACCTGGGACCCCGGGCCCTTTACATCGCCCTGGAAAACTGGGCCCAAAAAGAGGGCAAACAAAGGATGGCCGCCTCGTTCATCTCCAACGTGGATCCCGACGACGCCTCCCGGGTGGCCAGTTCCCTCCCCCTGGGGGAGACCGTTTTTGTCCTGGTCTCCAAAAGCGGAACCACCCAGGAGACCCTGGCAAACGAACTCTTTATCAAGGATAAACTGCAAAAGGCCGGGCTGGAACCGGGCAAACATCTGGTGGCCGTAACCAGCGAGACCAGCCCCCTGGCCCATAATCCGGCCTATCTGGATTCCTTTTACATCGACGACTTTATCGGGGGCCGCTATTCATCTTCCTCCGCGGTGGGCGGGCTGATCCTCTCCCTGGCCTTTGGGCCGGAGGTCTTTGCGGACTTTCTCGCCGGCGCCCGGGAGGCCGACCAGACCGCCCTGGAGGGGAACATCCTTAAAAACGCGGCCCTGCTGGACGCCCTCATCGGAGTCTGGGAGCGGAATTTCCTCAACCTTCCCTGCACGGCGGTCCTGCCCTACAGCCAGGCCCTTTCCCGCTTCCCCGCCCATTTGCAGCAGTTGGACATGGAGAGCAACGGCAAACGGGTAAACCGGGAGGGCAAAGCCCTGGCCTACCCGACGGGCCCCGTCGTCTTTGGGGAGCCGGGGACCAACGGCCAACATTCCTTTTACCAGCTCCTCCACCAGGGCACCGGCGTGGTGCCCCTCCAGTTCATCGGCTTCACGGAAAACCAGCGCGGCGAGGATGTGGAGGTGGAAGATTCGCTGAGCCAGAGCAAACTTCTGGCCAACCTGGCCGCCCAAATCGTGGCCTTCGCCAAGGGGCAGGACAGCGCCGACGGAAACAAGGAGTTCCCCGGCGGACGGCCTTCCGGACTCATCGCCGGACGCCGCCTCAGCCCCCCGGCCCTGGGAGCCCTGCTGGCCCACTTCGAAAACAAGGTGATGTTCCAGGGCTTTGTCTGGAACCTCAACTCCTTTGACCAGGAAGGAGTGCAGTTGGGCAAGGTCCTGGCCAAAAAAGTCCTGGCCGCCAGGGGCGGAAAAGACGGCGCCTCCGGGGACTCCGCCCTGGACGCCTACAGCAAACTGCTGGGGGTCTAGGCTTTAACAAAACCGACCCTCAACGCAGCGCGTCGTCTGTACGGCGGCGTCTGATGCGGAATATGCCCGGCATCGATCCTTTTTTGGGCGCATTTTTGCGGCTGCGCCGCAAAAACCGGGCTATCCGCTCTAACAAAAACCCTGCGGGTTTTTGTTGGCCGCTTCTATCCCTTGCGCGGGCGAAAAACGGCATCCCTGCCGGCCTGGCAAGTGGAGTTTGCGGGGCAAAGCCCCGCGAACTCCGATAAACCAAAAGGCGCAGCCTTTTGGTTCGGTGTCCCTGCGGATGTTCGCCTTCGGAGTTGCCGCGCTCCACGCAGCAACTCCAATATTGAAAACCGCCGGCATCCATGGCCGGCGGCGGATCCCCGCTGCGGGGCGGACTAAACCGCGGACCGCCGGTACCGCCTATTGCCGGTACGCATATTCATAAAAGTTGTTCGGAAACTGAGGTGTCCGAACAACAACCGCTTAAAGAAGAAAGACTTGTTCAATGAACCAACCGGGGTATTGAACGAGTTTATTAAAACATAGGGAGCGCAAGCATGCCGGAACTATATGAACAATTCAGCCCCCAAAGCCTGGCGGCCCGCATTGACCACACCCTGCTTAAGGCCCAGGCAGTCCGGGGGGATCTGGAGAAACTCTGCGGGGAGGCCGCGGCCTACCGATTTAAGACGGTCGCCGTCAACCCGGTGCAGGTAGAATTCTGCGCCTCCCTGCTGAAAGATCTGCCCGGCCCCGGCGGCCCGGAGCTGCTGATCTGCGCCGTGGCGGGCTTTCCCCTGGGGCAGAACAGCATCGCCATCAAGGCGGCGGAGGCCCGGGAAGCCATAGAAAAGGGGGCCGCGGAAATCGACTATGTGGTAAACATTACAGAGTTAAAAGCGAAAAACTACGGCTATGTGGAAAGGGAAATGGCCCGGATAGTGGAACTCTGCCGGGAACAGGGGGCCCGCTCCAAGGTGATCTTTGAAAACTGCTACCTAAGCGATGAGGAAAAGCGGGAGCTCTGCCGCATCGCCCTGGCGGTGGGGCCGGATTTTATCAAAACCTCCACCGGCTTTGGTTCCGGCGGCGCGGCGCTGAACGACCTGCGGCTTATGAAGGACCTGGTGGGGGACCGGATTAAGGTGAAGGCCGCCGGGGGTATCCGCGATCTGGATACGGCCCTGGAGATGATTAAAGCCGGGGCCGACCGCATCGGCAGCTCCGCCGGCACGGTTATCGTGGATGAGTTAAAGGCGCGACTCCGGGCTTGAACGCGGCGCCGGACTCTGGCGA